>CACYDE010000108.1 GCA_902773045.1 uncultured Ruminococcus sp.
TACTAACGTATTTCAAGAAAATTTAACGCAGTTCAGGGCAAATTAGACAAGCAGAAATGAAAAGTTATTTATAAACAGTTCCTAAGGCAATACCGCACGGAGATTGTTCCGAAGGTGTGCCGTCAGTATTCCTGCGGATTTTTCGAACAATTTGCCTGAAATCCGGCTGCGCAATATGGACGCTCGATTTAATCAGTGTTTCCTTAGTTGCCAAATTATAAAATTATATAACTTATACTTCTAACATAATAATTAGTCATCTATTCTTATTTAAAGTGTTTTCAGGACTTCAAATAGAGTTTTGAGTAAGCGGTTGAATTGAATGGGTTCGGGGCGATAGCCCCGATGGGTTAGAGGGCGAAGCCCTCTAACCCGGAAGCCCCCTTTCCCTCGAGGGAAAGGGGGTTGGGGGTATGGGTGAAGACTAAAGCTTTGATCGAAGAATAAGCTTGGATTCGCCAGCGAAAACTATTCTTTGCATCGACAACCCATGATAGACTCGACATTCATTGTAATTTTGAGTATGGGAAGTTTAAGTTATATAAATATAAACAAAATATTTTTAAGAGGTGTTAATTATGATCAATGTTGAACTTAAAGGCGGCGCTGTAAATCAGTACGAAGAAAACATTACGCCTGCCGAGATCGCAAAATCCATCAGTATGGGACTTTACAAGTCCGCGTGTGTATGTAAGATAGATTCGGTGGTGTCCGATCTCAGAACCCCGCTGACAAAGGACTGCAAGCTTGAAATACTTACTTTTGACGACGAAGACGGAAAAAAAGCTTTCTGGCACACGGCTTCTCATGTTCTCGCCCAGGCTGTGAAGCATCTTTATCCTAATTCGCATTTTGCGATAGGTCCGGCGATCGACGGGGGATTCTACTACGATTTTGATGTTGAAAAGGCTTTTTCTCCCGACGATCTTGAAGCGATCACAAAAGAAATGAAAGCGATAGTCAAAAGCGGTTTGGAGCTTGAGAGATTCGAGCTTCCGCCGAAAGAGGCGATGGAGCTTCTCGAAAGCATGAATGAGCCTTATAAGGTGGAACTGGCGAAGGAGCATGCCGATAAGGGCGAGCATATCACTTTCTACAAGCAGGGTGATTTCACCGATCTCTGCGCAGGTCCTCATCTCATGAGCGTTTCTCCGATAAAGGCTGTCAAGCTCACTGCATGCACGGGCGCTTATTGGAGAGGCGACGCTTCAAAAGCTCAGCTTTGCAGAGTTTACGGAACGGCTTTCCCGAAGGCTTCTCAGCTTGAAGAGCATCTAGCTCAGATCGAAGAAGCAAGAAAAAGAGATCACAACAAACTCGGAAGAGAGCTTGAACTTTTCACGACAACAGACGTTATCGGTCAGGGACTTCCGATCCTTCTTCCGAAGGGCGCGAGAGTGATCCAGCTTCTTCAGAGATTTGTTGAGGACGAGGAGCAGAAGAGGGGATGGCTTCTCACGAAAACGCCGTTTATGGCAAAGAGCGATCTCTACAAGATCTCGGGTCACTGGGATCACTACAAGGACGGTATGTTCGTTCTTGGAGATGAGGAAAAAGACAAGGAGGTCTTTGCGCTTCGTCCTATGACGTGCCCGTTCCAGTATCAGGCTTATCTTAACAGGCAGCGTTCCTACAGAGATCTTCCTCTTCGCTACAATGAAACGTCAACTCTTTTCAGAAACGAAGCAAGCGGCGAGATGCACGGTCTGATCCGTGTTCGTCAGTTCACGATCTCGGAGGGGCACCTTATGTGCCGTCCCGATCAGCTGGAAGAGGAGTTCAAGAACTGTCTGGAGCTGACGACGTTCATGCTCAAAACTCTCGGACTTTATGAAGACGTTTCCTACAGATTCTCTAAGTGGGATCCGAACGACCGCGAAAAGTACATCGGAACTCCCGAACAGTGGGACGAGGCTCAGGGCGTTATGGAGAAAATTCTGAATCACCTGGAGATTCCCTATAAGATCGGTATCGGTGAGGCTGCGTTCTACGGTCCGAAGCTTGATATTCAGATCAAGAATGTTTTCGGCAAGGAAGATACTCTCATCACGATACAGATAGATCAGATGCTTGCCGAAAAATTCGGTATGGAATACGTTGACAGGGACGGTTCGAAGAAAAATCCCTATATCATTCACAGAACGTCGATCGGCTGTTACGAGAGAACGCTCGCTCTTCTCATCGAGAAGTACGCAGGCGCGTTCCCGATGTGGCTTGCTCCCGTTCAGGTCAAGCTTTTGCCGATCGCGGACAGACATCTTGATTATATCTATGAGGTAAAGGCTAAGCTTGAAGCAAAGGGTATCCGCTGTGAGGTTGACGACAGAAGCGAGAAGATCGGCTACAAGATCCGTGAGGCTCAGCTGGAAAAGGTTCCTTACATGCTGCTTTGCGGTGATAAGGATATTGAAGCGCAGACGGTTTCGGTTCGTTCAAGAAAGAACGGCGATATCGGAGCTATGTCTGTTGAGCAGTATCTTGACATTATCATGGAAGAGATCGAAACAAAAGCGCTGTAATTGCAAATTAACTCGTTGTGCTACAAAAAGACAATATTAAGGCAGCGCCGCATAAAGACCGCCTGACGGTTTTGTGCGGCGCTGCCTTTAACACTGTGCGTATTATTGTAATATATCATACTTGCCGAAGAATCAAAAGAAAATAATATAAAAATCAATGTTTCGGTATTGCTTTTTTGTGTGTATTGTGATATAATAACATAGTTAATTGATAACAACGTTAAGCGTATGAGCGTTATCGGATACGAATCGAGGGATAATTTATGACAGCTGAGGATATACGTTTGGATCTATTGAATACCCTTCATGCGGTTTCGATCATCAGCTTTTCCGGGATCCTTGCCGAAACCTCAAAGGGTGAGTTCCTTATGATGGCCGCAATAGACAGACTTGAAAAAACAGGTAGGAGCGAAAGCTGCGGAATTTCAAATATAGCCGAAACTCTCAATGTTTCTTCACCTGCGGTTTCCAGAACCATAACCTCTCTGGAAAATCGGGGTTATGTGACAAGATATATTGACCGGTTGAACCGACGAAACAGATGCGTGAGGCTGACCGAACGCGGAGCGGAGATTTTTGAAAGCGAGAAAAATCGTCTTTCGGATTTTGTCGGTAAGATTGCGGAAAGAATGGGCGAAGATAGACTGAGTGAGCTTCTCTCGCTTTCAAACGACCTTCTGAGAAATATCGAAGAGGAAATAAATTTACGAAAAGATGAATAAATATTCTTAAAGCTTGCATTATGCAGGATTTAGTTGTATACTATTATTATAATCAAATCAGTAAAGGAAGTGTTGAACATGGCGGACGGAATCAGATTTATTGAAAAGACTTATGCGGATACATTGCCCGATATTAAGAGGTACGCAGAGATCTGTGAGGAAAATACAAACTTCGATCCCGAGCTTTATTACAAATATAATGTAAAAAGAGGATTGAGAGATCTTGACGGTAAAGGCGTTTTGACCGGACTTACAGAAATTTCCGAGATAAGACAGAATAAAATAGTTGACGGAAAGACCGTGCCATGTGACGGAAAGCTTTTTTACAGGGGTTATAATGTCGAGGATATTATAGCCGGTTTTCCGAATGATTCAAATTATGGATTCGAAGAGGTTACATATCTTCTTTTGTTCGGAAATCTTCCGACGAAGGAACAGCTTGACGATTTTAAATCTCTTCTTGCAATATACCGCGCTTTGCCGGACACATTCGTCAGAGACGTAATTATGAAAGCTCCGAATTCGGATATGATGAACGCTTTGGCGAAGAGTGTTCTGACTCTTCATTCTTATGACAATCTTGCAAACGATATTTCGATCGAGAACGTTTTGCGTCAGTCTCTCCAGCTTATCGCAGAGTTTCCGATGATCTCGGTTTATGCATATCATGCTTACAATTATGCAAACGGTCACAGTATGTTTATTCATAATCCCGATCCGACGAAGTCTACCGCGGAGAATATTCTTATGATGCTTCGTCCGGATAAAAAATATACGGAGCTGGAGGCGAAAGTCCTCGATATCGCTCTTGTTCTTCATGCCGAGCACGGCGGCGGTAATAACTCGACATTTACAACGCACGTTGTAACCAGTTCCGGAACAGATACATATTCTGCGATCGCGGCGGCTTTGTGTTCGCTTAAAGGCCCGAAGCACGGCGGCGCTAACGTTAAAGTCTGCGGTATGTTCGACGAGATCAAGGAAAAGATCAAGGACTGGAACGACGAGGATGAGGTGACGGCTTATCTTGAAAAGATACTTCACAAGGAAGCGTTTGACAAGTCGGGTCTTATTTACGGTATGGGTCATGCGGTATATTCGATCTCCGACCCGAGAGCGAGAGTTTTCAGCGGATTCGTAAAAAAGCTTGCCGAGGAAAAGGGCATGATGCAGGAATACGCACTTTATGAAAACGTGAGGAAGCTTGCGCCGATCGTTATCGGAAGAGAGAGAAATATTTACAAGGGTGTAAGTGCGAATATCGACTTTTACAGCGGCTTTGTTTATTCCATGCTGGGACTTCCGATCGATCTTTATACTCCGCTTTTTGCAATTGCGAGAATTTCCGGTTGGAGCGCTCACAGGATCGAGGAGCTTATCAATGCAGGAAAGATCATTCGTCCGGCATATATGAGTATTGCAAAAGAGCGAGAGTACATTCCCATGGATAAGAGATAAATTTAACCACTGTGCTGTTTATTCTCCCACTCTGCGGAGTGGGGGATAACAGTCTTCAATTGATCGCAGTATCGGGAGCATATCAAACAGGCGGCTGCTGTTTTTGATTCGGTATGCTCCTGTGTTTATTATCGGAAGGTGAAAATATGCGTTATCTTGCCTCGCTGAGAGCGAAGTATATGAAGCTGATGAACGGGCGTTACGGAATGGATAAGCTTAACCGCGATATGCTTATTCTTTGGCTTGTCATTGGTTTCCTGAATAATTTTATCGGCAGCAAGGTCTTAATGCTGGTGGGACTTTTGTTTCCGCTTCTTGCGCTTCTGAGAATGTTTTCAACGGCTGTTTATAAGCGCAGCAACGAGAACAGGAAATACAGTGAGCTCAAGAAGAAGTTTGTTGATTGGGTCAAACTTTCCGTTCGAAAATTCAAGGAGAGAAAAACCCACAAGTATTACAAATGTAAAAATTGCAGCGCTTATATCAGAGTAAAACGCAAGCCGGGCGAACATACTGTCGACTGTCCGAAATGCGGAAAAGAGATCAAAGTGAAAATAAGAGCTGTTAAGGAACCAAAAGTTAAAGTTTCTTCAAAAAAATAACCCATCAAAAAATAAATGAAATAATTTAAAAAAAACACTTGCAATTCTTTTTAAAGTGTGATATAATAATCAAGCAGTCGAAAGACTGCATGGATATTAGTTGGTGTTGTTTACGCTGAGGGTACACCTGTTCCCATTCCGAACACAGAAGTTAAGCTCAGTGGTGCCGAAAATACTTGGGCGGCAGCGCCCCGGGAAAATAGGGAGATGCCAACATAAACTTGAAGACTGTTGAATCCAAATGATTCAACAGTCTTTTGTTTTTTAGAACGTAAAATTATGATCTGCCGCCGAATATATTATCCGACGGCAGATCATAACTGAATTATTTTTCAGCCCCGCTCAAAATTTTATGATTTATGTGGATAAAAGAGACATGAGGGGAAGGGTGAGAATTGATGAGAAGGTGCCGAGAAGAACAAGGTTTGCTGCCATTTCCTGACCTTCACCGAGCATTTCGGAAAAGTTCAGAACAACGCTTGCAATGGGGCAGCAGCAGATGATGTAAAATGTTCTTTTCATGTTCGGGTCTATCGGCAGGAAAGAGATGACTGCCAGTCCAACCAAAGGCATGACGATCTGTTTGAGGAAAACAACAAGATAGTTCAGCTTTCTTGTGAGAACCGGTTTCAGCGAAACGGAGGCGAGTCTCATGCCCATGATAAGCATGCACATGGGCGTGGTCATTCTTCCAAGGAGAAAAACAGCTTCTCCGAACTGCGTATCCCCGATGTAAATATTTTTAAAGAACAAAGGCAAAGCGACGAAAAGCGCAATGACTGCTGGGTTCAGAATGAAGTTTTTGACTTTTATGTATTTTTTGTCGTTGGCTATGATCGCCGAAGCCACAGTCCAGCCGATGAGATTCATGGATATGCTGTAAACTGCGGAAAAAACCACCGCCTGCGGATAGTCGGGAAGAAGATGTTCCAGGATCGGAACACCCATAAAAGCACAGTTTCCGAAAGCGCCTGCAATGATCGCGATCCGGTATTTTACGTCTTGATATTTTTTTCTGAATATAAAGTAATATATTCCGATGAGAAACGACTGAATAAGAAGTCCCATAGCAAAAAACAGAAGCATATCAAGAAACAACTCGCGCGTGTATGTTACTTTTTGAAATGAGTACACTACCAGACATGATTGACATACATACATCAGAACCGTTGCAAATGCCGAGATGCTTGACGGTTTGATCTTTTTTGCTTTGACAAGCGCATAACCAGGGAGACTGTAAAGAAGCATGATCCCCACGGTTGATACTGTAATCATAAATTCCATTTTTTTCAATCCTTTTTTGTTTTTCGTTAATTCCTCAAATACTGCTTTTTTTATTATAATGGCAGCGTAATTTTTTTTCAAGAGTGAATCGTTTCTTTTTAGACAAACAAAGAGCGGCTTTAAGCCGCTCTTGTCAAGGGGGAATCGTATTTTAGAAAGAGGTCAAATTTTCTTAAATTCCTTTTGCGGTGTTAGCAATCATTAACCGCAAGTCTGTTTCGATTCGACAGTGTTAGCAATCATTCACTGCAATATTAGGATAACCCAAATCAAAAATTTTTTCAAGTGTTTTTGCCTGTTTGGTTCCTAAAACTGTCTATTTGGTTTCGGTTGGAAAAAACCTCACGATCTTCTCACGCAATATTCACATACCGGGCTTTAATTCGGCGGCAGAAAAATTTTTAAGGCAATACCGCACAGAGATTGTGCCGAAGATGCGCAGTAGATTTTTATCAAGAGAGTGCATAAAAACGACGCAGGAATATTGCCGTACCCCAAGGGCACTTCCTTCGGGCGTATTTCAAGGCGTTTTTGTGTGCTATCTTGGTCAAAAGATCAAGCAGATTCGGTGCAAAGTCGTTAGACAGTCTTTGTGGGGTGTTGCCTTAAGGTTCAAATAGACCTCACAGCAATTTTTGTGATTATATTATTCTGTAAAAGAATTGATAAATTTTTTATCAAAAAATTTTGAAAAGATTCGGAAAAAAGGGACTTGTGAATCGTATATTATACAGAGGGGTGGAAATGATGTACATCGAAAAAAGCGAATTCGAAAAAGTCGTAGATAACTATGCGGACGTTATTTACCGCTGCGCCTATACCATCTGCAAAAACAAAAGCGACGCCGAGGATGTGGTGCAGGAAACATTCATCAGATACCTGAGCAAAACCCCAAAATTCGATGATGAAAGTCATCGGAAAGCGTGGCTCCTGCGAGTCGCGATCAACCTCTCTAAGGATCTGATGAAATCATTTTGGCGAAAAAACAAAACAGAAATAAGCGAGTATATCACCGACGAGAAGAATGAGTTCGAGAAATGTGAGATATGGGAGGATATAAAAAGGCTTCCCGCAAAATACAGAATAGTTCTTGAGCTTTATTATCACGAAGGATATACGATCGAGGAGATCTCGAAAATTACGAGGGTGAAAAAATCGACCGTTGGTGACAGACTTGCTAAAGCAAAAAAATTATTAGGAGATTTGTATAAGGAGGTATAAGTCATGAAAAACTGTGATAAACTTCTTGAGCATGATTATCCCGAGAAGCTGAGCACACTAAAGTTCAGCAATAAGCAAAGACTCTATGATCTCTACGACGCGCCCGAACGTGCCTCGTCTGCTCACAATGTTCTCGTAACCCGCGCAGCCGCAGCGGCTCTTGTTCTTGCATTTGGCGTAACAGCAGTAGCTTCAGGCTCGGCTGTTTACAATTCACTCAGTGACAGAACGGCTGTTCTTGAAGGCGAAGAAGCCACTCAGGCAGCAGCCGACGAACAAACTGACGACTATGATCCGGAAGCAATTGAAGAAGAATTTATAGTGTTGGATGAGACCGATGACGCAGTGGAGATCATACCCGATTTATCAAACAGCTATAAAGAAAATAAATACGGTGAAATTTACGGACCTTACTATCCGGGTAATGATGTTGATCTGGTTGGTGTAAGTTTTGTAGATTATGCTTCGGGAAATGATTCAGGCGAAGTTGGTTACTGTTACTTATTGGATTTTATAGAGGTTGGAGACGACTCCGAACCGGTGGAATGCGTTGATGAAAACGGTAATACGGTTACGGGGTATCGTGAGCGTGAAACGCCGCTTAACAGAAACTGGATATATATATATAACGAAGACGGCGATGAGATCCTTGGAAAATGGTTCCTTAATGAGGGGGGATTTAACGGAAAGAGCAATGCAGCTCTTGAAAATCCGGAAATCGCAGCATGGCTTTCGACCGATGAAGAAGCAAATGCTGTATACGAAGAAAGAGTTGCAGCACGCTTTGAAGCAAAAGGACTTTCCTATCCCGAATGATCGGCAGATCTGATCAAAATTAGACTCCACAGCGTTCAAAGACCTCATGTCGGTTTAGTACCAAATCTGTGTGGTATTGTCTTAAGTCGTTACATTCAAAAATTGTAACAGACCGGTTTATTGAGTTTAGTGAAAATATTGGCGTTATAAAATTTCACAGCTTTTTAAGATCAATCTCCGTTCCAACAGTCAAGTTGGAACGGAGATTGATGACGTTTGTTTTAAAAGTGTGGTACTTAATGTATCAATTCGCTTTTAATATATATTTAAAGTATACGTTAGTATACAAATAGGTATAACTAAAATTAAGAAAAAATGAAAGGAAACGATGTTTATGAAATCGAAAAAAACTAAAATTATTGTCTCTGTGGTGTTGGCTGCCGCTTTGTCGGTCCTTAGCTGTTTCCCCGTTTCGGCTGACAGTTATTCCACATGGACCTATAAGTACTCCTCATTCTCAACCCTTACATACAGATTCCGTGCAAGACTGGAGCTTTTCTCTCACGGTGTTTTCGGAACCACGTATCTTGAATCGGTGAGCGGAGCGCCGATGATGGTGGATAGTGTCGCCATTAAAGCAATTTTGCTTAATTCGAACAATATTATTGTTTCACAGTCAGCCATGGTTAAAATCAGTAATGCTACTACGTCTTTTGCATACGATACGTATTGTTCAGATTCAAACACATATCACGCAAGAGGTTATGTTAAGCTTCCTACTGCCAAGTCCGGCAACACATATTCGCTCAGTGCGCCTTATCCAACCACTGACACAGCGTCTGAAACTTTTGTTTCCGGTTCAACATCTTCTATGCCTGACGTTCCGCTTTATTATTCTTCTCTTACAGCCGAGGGTTACGAGACAAACGCCAAGGGCGAGACCTACGGCAAGATCACGGGCGCAGATAACAGCGGAGTGTTCCCCGATCTTATCGCGGCAGTGGGCGTGAACGGAAATTACGGCTACGTTCGTTATGAAGACTCATTTAAAGATACTTATGATCGTATTGATGTTACGATCCCGCTCTATGACTCCAACGGAAACGTTATTGATACATTCATTCTTTCGGGAAGCGAAGTAACTTCAAAAGAGTAAGGAGATCGCCGGATCCGATCCGAATTTTAATTAAAAGTATTCCGTAAGTTTAGTATACCTATAGTTAAAAGGGAACCGTTTTTCGGTTCCCTTTGTCCTTGATATCTGTTATAATGCCGATGGCTTGAAGCTATTTTTTAGTCTATATGAGAATTTACGATTTCGGTGATCGCAGCAGCGTCGTTTGAAATAATCAAAGTGACGTAAAGACCGTTTGTCTGAACTTCACATTTTGAGATCTTTTCGGCCTCCTGGGGATTGTAGTTTTCCTGCTGAGCAAGCTTTGAGTCATATCTTGTTTGAAGTGCCTCACGGATCGTTTCCACCTGAGATTCATCTGCGGCCTTCATCAGAACTATTTCGTCCTGGCCTATTCCGCTGCTGTCAACTCCGCCCGCATAGTCCGAAACGACATCGGCTGAAAGTCCGTAATAACGGGGGAGAAGATTATCGTTAAGCTCGATCATGACGGGAAGCTCCACGGAAGACTTGATCTCTTCAAAAACGTCTTTGAGAGAAGAGTCGCTTGCGTTCGCAGCCAATCCTGTCTCGCCTGTTGTTTCGCTGACTGTTGTTTCGCTGACCGTTTCATTGACTGCGGTTTCGGAAACGGTTTCTTCTGTTGATGAAGTTTCATTTGATGTTGAGCTGCATCCGCACAGCATCAATACTGCCAACGCTGCCGCAAAAATCTTTTTCATACTTTTATTCTCCTATACACATTGATTTTTATTAGCCGATCGTAAAATAAAAAACTTTCGCTAATTAAAATTTTAAAATTATTCTCCGCGCAATTTTACGATCGTCCATTAGACATTCGTTTTAAAAAATACAAAAACGATACCGATAAACA
>CACYDE010000109.1 GCA_902773045.1 uncultured Ruminococcus sp.
AGGCGGAGGACGAAGGCATACTGGCGTACCCCAAGGGCACTTCCTTCGGGCGTATGTCGAGGACGACAACGCAGCTATGCGCTTACCTGGGCGTCGAACTTGTCCGGATATTTGTTTGGTTTGCTATAAGTGAACCAATCAGCCAATAGTCATGCGGCATTATTATTTTTGCGAGGGGTGGCAGAATGAGCGAAACTATGAATTCTTTAAAAAATTCGGTCGAAAAACTGAATCCGTCACTCATGGGTGAAGCCGCAGACGTCCAAAAGGACGATATCATTTCAAACATGACCTACAGCGACTATCTCAGCGCAGTTTACAGCTACGAAGAAAAAGCGCGGAAAAAAGCTCTTTTCGATAAGAAGTTACCTCCGATGAAGAAAGCGAATGACGAAAAGAAAGAAGCTTTCAACAGGCTGAAAACTTCCGCGGAGGAAAACAGAAAAAAAAGAGAAAAAATCCACGATGCAGCTATCACTAATCAGAGAGAGCAGTGGAAAAAAACTCAGGAGCGTCTTGACGTCAAAATTGCTCAGGAGACAGGACGTGCAAAACAGCAGGCTGAGGCGGAGATCTCTAAGAGGAGAGATGAGTTTTCAAAAAAATCCGCTGAATTCAACGAAAAGGTTCGTTTCCTGAAATCGGAAAAATCAAGGCTCAACTCGGAATATGAAGACCTTCTTAAAACGCAGGAGTCTCTTGAAAACTATTCGGGAGATTTCTTTCCCGTTGCAGATAAATCGGCGCTGGAACTTCTTGAAACCGCAAAAAGGAAAAGATGGCTGAGCGCCTACCACAAGGAGCTTTTGAGAAAAAATGTCAATGAGGTGTGCTCAAAGCGTATCCACAGCTTCGAAGAGCTTCATGACAGAGAAGTCGAATTTGCCGGTTCTCAGATGGCTGAAGACATAAGAAAAGGAGAGGTCACCGATGTGGTGATACGTGAGTTCACGAAGTTCGCCGCGATAAGCTTCGCTGTTCTTATGGGTCTTTTTTGTCTGATCGCTTTTGTTGATCCGCTTCTTACTTTTTTTATTATATTTCAGTCAGCCGCGAGCTGTCTTGCCGCAGGTTACGGTTTGATGAAGCTTGCGGAGTTTATAGGCCGGAAATATATTTTCGACAAGGACAAGGTCACTCCCGTTGAAAGAAGCGTTGTGATCGCTGCTTTTGTTTTGGGAGGGATAGCGGGCTTTTTCCTTTGGAAAGGCTTGATCTTCGATCATAAAAACATTTTTTCTTTCATTTACTCGCTGATCTCAACCGCAGCTTCGACTCTTCTTTTTCGTGAGGTTCTTCTCACGGATATTGCCGCGAAGCTTTTAAAGAAGCTGCCGTTTCTCAAAAATCGCGCAAGGTACTATGTATTCAAAGATTCGGTGAAGAAAGAAAACGGAAAATATAATCTCCAGATATACTGCTATCTCAACCACAGTGAGGTTCTTCAGTATCTTTCAATTGAGTATAAGGATCAGATATCCATAGATATTGAAAACAAAAAGGAGTTAAACAGGAATATCTATGAAAAAGATAAACAGGAGCTTTCGGGGCTTTCGGCGAGAAAGCGGGAGCTTGACGTAGAATTTCAGAAGCTGGAGGCTTTTGAGAAACACAGGAAACTCAGACTTCGCGATGAGATCAATATGATCGAATCGAAAAGAGGAGATCCCGAGCCTCCCGATTTTGAATCTATGCTTCCTCAGAAGGTGACCGATGAGCTTAAAAAGCTTGATGAGGAATATGATGATTTGAAACGACGGATCGAGAGTACGGAAGAGGATACCCTTGAAACGGAGAGACGATATTCTATAGTCGAGAAAAAATATAATCAGCTCTCTCACGAGTATGAATTGATAGAATCTGCGCTGAGATATTGGTATAAAACTCCTACGCCTTCAGCAACCGACTACAGGCTGCTTGATTCTATCTGCTTTGAAAGCAACAAGCAGTTAAGCATTATCCATCACAGATTAAAGCCGTATGCTTTCCGCTATACTGTCAGTCATAAAGACGCAGACCCCGGCAGAAGTCTTAAAAGTACAATTTTCAGATACATAAGAGGACTGATAAAGATCAATCCGTGTCGGCTTCTTCAGATCAATATTATTGATCCGGTTTCCGATCCGTCGATCCTTCTTGAAGATCCGCTTTTCAAAAGGCTCACCGATTCTGGGATTATCAATGGTGTTTCAACGATGAACGATTTTGAGATCAGGCTTTTCTCAAGTTCCAAAAATTACAGCACATTCAGAACGGTTTTCAAAACTCAGTGCGCGGAGCTTCAGAAGGTGATTTCCGAGAATACGAAGAAAACCGGGAAGAAAGCGCCGTTCAGCGTTGAGTCTGCAAATCGTATTAAAGGAAACGATAAAGAGCCGTTCATGTATCAGGTCATGATGTTCGTCGTTCCGAGAGCGTTCGACCAAACCGATTTTGAGCCGCCGACGGAGATCGTGAAGACGATGGAAAACGGAACTTATCTTAAATTCGGACTTCTTCCTGTTTTCTTTGTGGACAACGACAGTATTCATGAGAAATGGAAGCATGTGGTAGAGATGTGCCCGGAAGGGTGTCTTGTGAACAGAGGAAAAGGTCAGACTTAATAAAATATTAAAGATAAAAAAGCTTCCGCCAAAAAATGCGGAAGCTTTTTGTATTTCATGAAATACCCATTCTTTTTTTGACGATGCGGATATCCTCGCCTATAAATTCAAAGTAGATGTGTTCGCCGATCATTCTTGAAACAAGTCGGTCACTGTAATCTTTTTTCAGTTCTTCAAGGGAAAGATTTGTGTTGACAATTGTAGGTTTTTCTCTTGACATTCTTGTGTTAATAATATTATATATTGCCGCAGTGGTGAACTGCGTTCGGAATTCCGTCCCCAGATCGTCAATGATAAGAAGGTCGCATTCCTCAAGGTGACGGTATGTCGGTCGGTCGGATCCTCTGGAAAAGTGTTCCCTTTCAAGAACGGACAGAATATTCGGAGTTGAACAGTAGATGACTCCGTAGCCGCGCTCAATGACTCTTTGAGCGATGGCGAGGGAAAGATGAGTCTTTCCCAGACCCGTTCCGCCTTCCATGAGGATAGATTTATCCGATCCGTTAAATTTTTCCGCGTAATCAATACAAAAGCTGTAGAAATTTCTGAGACGCGTTCTCGGAACATTGCCGTTTCGGTCGGGAATGTCTGAGTAAAGCTCGGTGTTGAAGCTGTCGAAACTCGAAAGTGACAGTGGAGAAAGCGCGTTAAGTTCTTTAAAAGCGATATCCCTCAGCAGCCTTTTTGTGCAGTCACACATTTTTCCGTCAATGTATCCCTTATCGCTGCATTTCGGACAGATATAGCGTTCTTCAAGATCCTGAGGTTTGTAACCTTCCTGTGCGAGAACGACTTTAAGCTCTCCCTGGAGTTTGAGATTTTCATCACGGAGTTTTATCAGCTCGGTTTTTGTATCACTGCCGGATAGAACGGCTTTCGCGGCTGCAATTCCTGTTCCGGTGAGCAGCTGTTCTATCTCACGGACTCTCGGAAGCTTTGAATAGATCTCTTCACGCCTTTTTTCGGCGTCGTAGAATGCTTTCTGACGTCTTCTTGACAGAGTCTCTTCTGCTTTGAGGTAAACCTCTTTGCTGTAGCCCATGGATCACACACCTCCTTTTATCAGTCGTTGAACATACCCAATCCTTTAAGGTCATTAATGTCAAAGGAAGATTTTCTTCCGTTTTCGCCTGTGTTGTTATTGCCTCCCGAGTTTGAGGAAGAATGGTTCTTTGAACGCTCGGCACGAACCTGTTCAACCGTTCGTATTCCGTTCTGATTCCATCGCATCAGAATGGTGTTGACATAATTGGGAATATACTTTCCTTTGGAATTAATACAAATGTCGTAGGCTTCTTTTATCATATCGTCCGTAAATTTCCATTCGTTGAGCCATCGTGAGTAATTTTCCTCTTCTTTTGAGCTTGGTTTTCGAAATTCAAGCCCGAGAATAGACTGAACTTTTCTGTAGGCTTCTTTGCTCTCTTCAAGTTCGCGGATCTTTTCGTCCGCCTGTTCAAGAGTAAGGATCCCTTCACGTGCCCATGCGGCGCCCATGGCTTCTATCTGACGCATTCCTTTTTGATTTGACGCACCGTAAGTCAGCAGCATTAATATTACTTCGCAGGGAAGACCGTCGTTGTCGTGCATCATTATCATTCCGGCATTTTCGTTCGGAGAAACGGGCCGCCCGAGAATATACTGCGCTTCGTTGAGAAGCGCTTCGATCTCTTTATCCTCGCTTATGCGTTTTGCAACATACACGGGATCGGGACGAAGAGGACGTGCGACCGCGGTGTCCGAAGGTTTTTCGGGTTCGGTTTTCTTCGGAAGCTGAACATCGTTTTCAAGCTTTGTCTTTTCGGCGTCGGAAGAAGAGGCTGCCGATCTTGTTTCCGTCGGTGTGATTTCCGGGGTCCGGACATTTGACGGAGAAGACTTACTTACCTGAGGAAGAGGAGTCGGAGCGGCAGGCTGAAAAGCCGAGGCGGCGGATTTTGCGGGTGTGATAACGTTATCACTGCTGACCGCGATAATATTAAACGACGACCAGAATTCTATGCAGTCCTTAACATCAAATGTTCCCATATTGAGCTGTGCGGATATTGATTCGATGTCGAAGTCTTCTCCGCTGTGGCGAAGAATATAAAGCAGGACTTTGAGCTGAGCCGAGCCTGCGATTTTTAAATATTTATCAACTACGTCTGTCGGAACAGCAAAAATGCTTCCCCAACAGCCGAGATCAACTGTATATTTCATAAACTACTCCCTTGAAACAAAACAAAATAACTTTACCGATATAATTATATCATATCTCAAAAAAAATTGAAACAACTTTTTAAAAGATTATTGATCGGTTCGTGGGGAGAATATTTCATCGTCAAGTGAAAATGTTGCTGCCTTTAAAAAACAGCCGTTCGGGAGATATCGGATATCCCCCAAACGGCTTTATCAATTTTTATTTTTTTCGAACGGTCGGCTTACGATTAAAAAACGCACCGTCAGAATAAATCGGTTCATGATGTTAAGATGTGTTGACATTAACGTTAACGCACATCTTTTTGGCATAATTTTGCTTATACTGCGTCGAAAAATCTTGCCGGGCGACAGTCGGCCTGCAATTTTTCTCCTTGTGTGAGCAGAAATTCAGCTCAAAAATCTGCACATTCCCGTAGTGTCAACACACCCTGATTATTCCGTTCCGAGATCTTCAATACCTATGCTTGCGCGGAGGATCATAACAGCATCGTTCGCAGTGATCTCGCCGTCGCCGTCAACGTCTGCGATTTTCAGAATATTTTCGTCGTACTCGTCAACACCGATAGACATACGCAAAGCCAGAACAGCGTCGTTTGCGGTGATCTCGCCGTCACCGTCAAGATCACCGAGATTTTTGGGAAGTTCGGGTTCGTCCGGAGTTTCCGGTTC
>CACYDE010000110.1 GCA_902773045.1 uncultured Ruminococcus sp.
CGCCAGTATTCCTTCGTCCTCCGCCTTGCTCTGCACTTACCGGCATCGTCTCCTTTTGTCCGTCTATTTATTTGGATTGCTATAGTATAACGAACGGCGAACCGTTTTTGGTTCGCCGTATTTTTATAGATTCTTTGGATCAGATCAATTCGGCAAGAGGGGTATTGTCCAAGCCGGAAAAATCAAGGAAAATGGAGATCAGGCACAAAACCGCGCATAGTATCCACATGCCGATGAGAACCTTTCTTGCTCTGATGAACTTTTCTTTCTGTTCGTCGGTCATTTTTTCATTCTTTTTTGTCTGTCTTATTTCATTGATAAGAAAACATATCCACACAATAGCCGCGATAAAAAGAACTATATGTGTAATTTTGTGAAACATAAAGTTTCCTCCTTCTCAGAATATCGGTGTGTCGCCCCAGCCCATAAGTTCACATATCAGCGCAACAACGGCTGCGGCAAAGCATATCGACCATAGTACGATCGTGACCTTGCGTGTTTTTAAGTAATCCTTCTTATATTCTTCATCGACATCGGTTTTTGACTTCATACTTTTGGATTCCTTCAAACTGAAAGATATCCAGCCGATTGCGAGTGCTATGTAGCAAATATCTAATAAAACCTGAAATGTTAGCATATAAAAAACCTCCTTTAAGATTAATTATATATCCAAAATTGAAAACAATATTACTTAAAAGAATTATAATCATGTTTAAAAATTTCTTTCGGAGAATATTATAAAAGTTTGCAAAATAATAAATGAAATGCCGAGAGTTTTATGGATAGGATATACACGTTGTGCTTATATTACTTCGGCGACTAAATTATCGTAAATAAACAATTCCTCGATTCGTAACCCAACCTACCCCGACATTCGCTTTTGCTGCCGCCGTAAATAAAAAATCCTGTTCCGTCACGCATTAACGTAATCGGAACAGGATTCTTTATTTATAACTGCGGATCAATCAAAAAACTTCTCGTGGATAGCCTTGACAGCGTTGTCAGCGTCTTCTTCACTGATGAGTACGGAAACCTTGATCTCACTTGTGGAGATCATTCTGATGTTGATCTGAGCGTCCATGAGCGCTTCAAACATCTTTGTAGCGACGCCTGCGTGGCTTTCCATTCCTGCGCCAACGATCGAAACCTTGGCTACTCCTGTGTCTGCCGTTACTTCTTTTGCGCCCAAGGGAATGAGATAATCCTTGAGGATCTGCTCTGTTTCAGCTGCTTTATCCTGAGCGACTGTGAATGCGATGTCCTTTGTTCCGTCTCTTCCGATGGACTGAAGAATAATGTCAACATTTATGTTCGCAGCGGAAACCTTTGAGAACACCTTGAAAGCAAGACCCGGTCTGTCGGGCAAACCGATGATAGAAACTCTTGCTACGTCCTTATCCTTTGCAACACCGCTGATTAACATTTTTTCCATTTTTGCTGCCTCCTTAACTATTGTACCCGGCTCCGGCTCCAAGCTGGACAATACTTCTAATTCAATATTATATTTCTTAGCCATTTCAACCGAACGGTTGTTGAGAACCTGAGCGCCGAGAGTCGCAAGCTCAAGCATCTCGTCATAGGAAATTTCCTGAAGCTTTCTTGCGTTCGGAACTTTTCTCGGGTCGGCTGTGTAAACGCCCTTAACGTCTGTGTATATCTGACAAAGATCCGCGTGCATAGAAGCTGCGATAGCGACGGCGCTTGTGTCGGAGCCGCCTCTTCCGAGTGTTGTGAGATCGTCGTACTTATTTATTCCCTGGAATCCTGCCACAACTACAATATTCTTCTTGTCGAGTTCTTTTTGGATCCTGTCGGGAACTACTCTCTTGATCCTTGCGCTTGTGTATGCCGAAGAGGTCTGAAAGCCTGCCTGCCAGCCGAGAAGAGAAACGACGGGGTAGCCGAGCTTTTCGATAGCCATGGCGAGCAGCGCGATAGAGATCTGTTCACCGGAAGCGAGAAGCATATCTCTTTCACGCTTTGAAGCGTCGGGATTGATCTCGTTAGCCTTTTCGATGAGGTCATCTGTCGTGTCACCCTGTGCGGAAACAACAACAACAACGCTGTTTCCTTTTTTGTAAGTATCGGTTACAATTCTTGCTACGTTGAAAACACGCTCAGCGTTAGCGACCGAACTGCCGCCGAATTTTTGAACGATTAAGCCCATTGTAAAAACTCCTTTTTTATCGGAATACCGTTGAAAACGGTATCTTTATTGTGTATTTGTTATGGATAACTATAAAATTTTTCTGCCGCACCACAAGGGCATTTCCTCCGGACATCCATAAACCAAATCTGAACGTTATCTTTTTTTAGAACTGCCCTTATGTGCCCGGTCCGCATAACTTATAATATTTTGGAATATCGTCTTATGTGACAGAGATCATTCGATCAGAACCTTAGCTCCGTCACCGTCAGCCTTCAGCACGTGAAACTGCCAGTTTTTTATTCCTCTGCTTTCGAGATGGGGAAGTGCGTATTTGCTGAAGGTATCTTCAAGAGTATCGTCAATTATTGCGATTATTGAAGGACCGGCACCGCTGATATAAGTTCCGTAGGAGCCAAGCTCGTAAGTCATTCGGAAAACAGTGTCACAGCCGTTTATAAATTTTTTTCTGTATGGCTGGTGAATGCTGTCCTGGACTGCGACTCTCAGGTTTTCAAGACTGCCCGAGAAAAGCGCGGCTGTCATCAGAGAACTTCTTGAAAGATTGTAGACCGCATTATCTCTTGAATACTCGGTCGGCAAAGCTTTTCGTGCCACCTCGGTTTTCAGTTCGAACGGCGGAATAAAAACACCGAAACGGATATTTTTAGCCACGGGAACGCTGACGCTGTAAACTCGTCCGTTTTCCATTGCCGCTGTAACGAGTCCTCCCAAAAGGGCAGGCGTGGTGTTGTCGGGGTGACCCTCGATCCTGCACGCCAGATTCACCAGATCATGCTGTGAGAGCGGACTTCCAAGGAATCTGTTGGCGCCGATCAGACCTGCTGCGATACACGCAGACGAGCTTCCCAGACCTCTGGTCATTGGGATGTTGTTTTCCTGAACGATTTTCAGTCCGGGGATCTTTTTTCCGCATTCTCTGTAAAGTCTTTCCGCAGACCAGTAGATCAGATTCGATTCGTCCTTCGGAACTTCAATTCCGTCGGCCGATGAAATATCTATTTCATCGGTTTCTTCCATCCACACATAGTTATACATATTAAGCGCAACGCCCAGGCTATCAAAACCCGAGCCTAAATTTGCGCTTGTTGCCGGGATCTGAATTTTAATCATAATATCATAACCTTATCTCAGATAACTGCGATCCTGATCTTGGAAACAACCTTAGCTCCGGTTTCTTCGAATTCAGAAACAGCTTTTTCAAAATCGGAGAATGAAAGAACCGGCGTTGTGAAAGCAAGTTCGCTGCTTTCGGCGTTATCTCTTGAAAGCTTCAAACATTCGCCGAAAACGGAATTTGCGGTTTCGAAAGCCTTTTCGGGGTCTTCGGCGTTTGCAAGAACATACATAGCATATTTTGTGTTTTCGAAGGGAAGAATATTCGAAGGATCTCCGTCTTCCCAGTGAATGTTTCTTCTCGTGTCCTTATGGTTCACGCAGTCCATAACATCGGCTACGACCGCACTTGCGGTGGGAAGCTTTCCCGCGCCCTTTCCGTAGAATACAACGTCGCCGGTGGAATCGCCTTTAACAAGAATTGCGTTGAAAACTCCGTCAACGCTTGAAAGCTGACACTCATCGCTTACAAACATCGGAGCCACGATGATCTCTTCTTTGCCGTCGGTGATCTTTACCGAACCGATGAGTTTTATCACGCCGCCCCAAGCGGAAGCGTATTCAACGTCTGTGAGAGTAATGTTTGTGATTCCCTCTGTGTGAACAGAATCGGGATACACATGCTTCCCGAAAGCAAGGGAAGCGAGGATACAGATCTTTCTGCATGCGTCGTGTCCTTCAACATCTGCGGCAGGATTTCTCTCGGCATATCCTTTTTTCTGAGCGAGCGCGAGAGCGTCCTCAAACGACATGGAATCCTTTATCATTTTTGCGAGGATAAAGTTTGTTGTTCCGTTTAAAATGCCATCGATCTCAAGGACCTCATTGGCAGCAAGACACTGATTGAGCGGACGGATGATCGGAATTCCGCCGCCGACGCTTGCTTCGAAAAGAAAGTTGAGGTTGTTGTCCTCCGCGATTTTCAAAAGCTCGGCGCCTTTTGCGGCAACAAGCTCTTTGTTTGAAGTCACAACGCTCTTTCCGTTTTCAAGACACTTTTTTACGAACTCATAGGCGGGATTAAGACCGCCCATGACCTCAACGACGATCTTGATCTCGTCATCGTTGATAATATCATCAAAATTCTTTGTGAATCTGTCGGCAATAGGGCTGTCGGGGAAATCTCTGAGGTCGAGGATCTTCTTTATGTATACCTCTTCCTGAACCTTTTTTTTGATTTCCTCGGAGTGTTTCAGAAGTATTTCCGTAACGCCGCTTCCGACGACGCCGTGCCCCATTACAGCTACCTGTATCATAATTTAAGCCCCTCTCATGCTTTTTTTAAATTTAATCAGATTTATTCTACCACAATTCAAAAAAAATTACAAATATATCTTAGAAAAATACGTCTTAATCCTCAAATTTCCATATTTCATTAAAATATACGCTTTTTTGGAAAAAATTTTTGTTTTTTTTAACTACGAGACAGAAAAGATTGATTTATGTAAAAAAAACTCAAACTTTAAAACATATAACTTAACTCGTTGTGCCATTAAAAACAATATTAAAGTTTTGATCCAACTTTTTCAAAAGGTGGCGGTTTCCAAAGGCAGAGCCTTTGGTCGCTGACGCAGCAAA
>CACYDE010000111.1 GCA_902773045.1 uncultured Ruminococcus sp.
CCCTCAGCGAAATCAGACAAACCGAGATAAGCAAAAAAATAATAAATCACAAACAAACACAGCTTTCCCAGTCCAAGAACAAAGGCAGGAGCGCTGCGAATTGCCGGTCAAATAAAAAATAAGGTGATTTTATAATAGCACAATGAGTTAAGTTAATAACATTACTTTCCCATGCCCCGAACCCATTTGACCGGTTACTCGTAACTCTGTTCAGAGTCCTGAAAATACGGTTTCGATGAGAACCAAATGGTAATTAATATGTGGGAAGTTTAAGATATTATAAGTTCTATTATCAAGAATTTCCCGAATAAAATCAGCTCCGGAAAAATTCCGGTCATATCAATATCATTATGATAATGGTAACATTAAACTTGTTAATTTTCAAGATAAATATAAGCAAAAAATTTAAGGCTTTGTAAAAAAATTGTTAATACCAAAATAAGACTTGATTTTTTCCTGATAATGGTATAGAATATATTTAGCACTCAGAAAGCGAGAGTGCTAACAGTGTGAAGTTTAACTTAAGGAGGAATATATTATGACAATCAAACCACTTCTTGACAGAGTAGTCTTAAAAGCCGAAAAAGCAGAGGAAACAACTAAGAGCGGAATCGTTCTTGCGGCAGCAGCTCAGGAAAAACCCCAGTTTGCAAATGTTGTTGCAGTAGGACCCGGAGGAGTTGTTGACGGAAAAGAAGTTGTTATGCAGATAAATGTCGGCGACAAGGTTCTCACAAATAACTATGCCGGAACAAAGGTCAAAGTTGACGGTGAGGAATATACGATCGTTCGTCAGTCCGATATTCTTGCGGTTGTTGAATAATTATTATTAATGCGGCAATTTAATGATTAAATTTAACAGTTAACGCAAAACGCTGAGCTAAGACATGCCGGATTTCCGGAGCGCGCAGCGAGGAGCGGCATATTTACGATCATTATTTGCCGAAGCAGTGACTCGAATTTGGAGGTAAAATATTATGGCTAAACAAATTATTTATGGTGAGGAAGCTCGCAAGGCTTTAAAAACAGGTATCGATCAGCTTGCAGACACAGTCAAGATCACTCTCGGTCCTAAGGGCAGAAATGTTGTTCTTGACAAGAAATTCGGCGCTCCGCTGATTACCAACGACGGAGTAACTATTGCGAAAGAAATTGAGCTTGACGATCCTTTTGAAAATATGGGCGCTCAGCTTGTGAAAGAAGTTTCGGTAAAAACAAACGATGTTGCCGGTGACGGAACAACAACGGCTACGCTCCTTGCACAGGCTCTTATCAGAGAAGGCATGAAAAACGTAACCGCAGGCGCAAATCCGATGGTTCTTAAGAAAGGAATCCAGAAGGCTGTTGATACAGCTGTCGGCGCGGTAGTGGAAAATTCCAAGCAGGTGAGCGGTTCGGAAGATATCGCCAGAGTTGCAACTATCTCTTCCGCAGACGAGTATATCGGAAATCTCATTGCAGAGGCAATGGAAAAAGTTTCTAATGACGGCGTTATTACTGTTGAGGAATCCAAAACAGCTGAGACATATTCGGAGGTTGTTGAGGGTATGATGTTCGACAGAGGATACATTGCTCCCTACATGGTTACCGATACCGATAAAATGGTTGCCGAAATAGATGACGCTTATCTTCTTATTACGGATAAAAAGATCTCGACAACACAGGAGATCCTCCCTCTTCTCGAGCAGATAGTTCAGGCAGGAAAGAAGCTTGTTATTATTGCCGAGGATGTAGAAGGCGAAGCTCTCACGACCCTCATTCTCAATAAGCTCAGAGGAACATTTACATGTGTTGCTGTGAAAGCTCCGGGCTTCGGCGACAGAAGAAAAGAAATGCTTCAGGATATCGCAATTCTCACCGGCGGTCAGGTCATCAGCTCCGATCTCGGTCTTGAACTTAAAGATACCGATATGTCGCAGCTTGGCCGTGCAAGACAGGTTAAGGTCGATAAAGAAAATACGATCCTCGTTGACGGTCAGGGCGATTCAAAGGAAATTGCTTCCAGAGTGGCTCAGATCCGCGCTCAGCTTGAAACAACGACATCGGAATTTGATCGTGAAAAACTTCAGGAAAGACTCGCTAAGCTTGCCGGCGGTGTTGCCGTTATCAAAGTTGGCGCAGCTACAGAGATTGAAATGAAGGAGAAGAAACTCCGCATTGAGGACGCTCTCGCAGCAACAAAGGCAGCTGTTGAAGAAGGCATCGTTGCGGGCGGCGGTACTGCTCTCATGAATGCGATCCCTGCAGTTGAAGCAGAACTCGCAAAAGCAGAAGGCGATGAAAAGACGGGTGTTCAGATCGTTCTTAAAGCGCTCGAAGAGCCTGTTCGTCAGATCGCAGCCAATGCCGGTCTGGAGGGTTCCGTAATTGTTGAAAATATTAAGAATTCAGGTAAAACCGGTTACGGATTCAATGCTTTGACCGAGGAATATACCGATATGCTTACGGCAGGCATCGTTGATCCTACTAAGGTGA
Organism: uncultured Ruminococcus sp.; assembly: GCA_902773045.1. Classification (GTDB taxonomy): domain Bacteria; phylum Bacillota; class Clostridia; order Oscillospirales; family Acutalibacteraceae; genus RUG592. Next base: position 2,476 of record CACYDE010000111.1, read on the forward strand.
CTCGTTCTGCGCTTGAAAATGCAGCGTCGGTTGCTTCGATGGTTCTTACAACAGAATCACTGGTGGCTGATATTAAAGAGCCTGCTGCCGCAGCTCCTGCAGCACCTGATATGGGCGGAATGTATTAATTATTGGCAAACTACCAATTGATCTCTTTTATAAAGCGGACTGTTCTCTCAAAAAGGACAGTTCGTTTTTTTCGCAGAGTAGTTTTTTAAGGCAATTTATAAAACTAAGGGTAAAGCGGATAATCAAAATTTCTTATTACCCTTATGCTTTGCCTTGTGTTATAAAATTTAATATGCTATAATTTATTTGTTGTCTGACACTTCCGAAATGAAAAATTGCATTAAGAAATGATATTCTCTTTTCGGAGGTGTATTTTTGAATAGCAGGGCGGATTCCCACATGTTCTCTTTCAAAACATAGAAATAAACTACAGCACAGTGAGGGTATATGATATGGATAAATTATTACTTCTTAAATCTATGATAAGTACGCGTCAAGCCGAATCAATGTCAATCGAAAACAGAAACAGCCTTTGTGACAAGCGGCTGAGAAAGCTTGTCCGATACGCAAAAACAAACAGTCCTTATTACAGAGAGTTGTATAAGGATATATACCGTGATTTTGATCTTGAAGACCTTCCTACGACCAACAAGCTCCAAATGATGAAACGCTTTGATGATTTTATTACGGATCAGAAAGTCAATATGCGTCGAATTGAAGAATTTACGTCCGATATCAACAATATCGGCTATATGATAGATAATAAATATCTTGTGTTCAAGACTTCCGGCTCCACCGGGAATCCTGCTGTTGTTTTGTATGATAATAAAATGATTTCTGTTTCGTCCGCCGTTGCAGCGATAAGAACGTTTGCAAGAAAAGAGGATTACAAAACCTTTATGAATAACGGCAGACGAACAGCAGGCGTATTTGCCGATTACGGTTTTTATCTTGCCTGCGGAATGTCAAAATATCTTCAAATTCAGATGCCCAAGAATAATAATAAGATCAACATTGACGTTAATCTTCCCGCTGAACAGATAATAAGACAGCTTAATGATTTTAAGCCGTCAATGCTCAGCGGATATCCTTCCAATCTTGCTTTGCTCGCAGATTTTGTACAGCTTGATATTAAGCCCGATGTTGTTATCACAGGCGGAGAGCTTTTGACAGACAGAACAAAAAAGAAGCTTGAAAATAAGTTCGGCTGTTACGTTCAGACGCACTATTCCTGCACGGAAGCAGGGGAGATCGCCTGTCAGTGCAGGGAAGGACGTCTTCATATTAACGAAGATTGGGTCATCGTTGAACCGGTTGACAAAAATAATAAACCTGTCGGATACGGGATCCGGTCGGATAAAGTTCTTATCACGAATCTTTCAAATTACATACAGCCTTTTATAAGATATGAGTTAACCGACAGAGTTATAGTTCATGATGAAAAATGTTCCTGCGGTAAAAATACACGCTGGCTCGAAATTGAAGGGCGCACCGATGATATTATAGAATTTAGAAACGGGGTAAAAATAGCGCCGATGTCTTTCTATAAAATACTTGAAGAGATAAAAGAAATCAGCAGATTTCAGCTTGTGCAGCGATCCGATGAAGTATTGGAATTGAGAATAATATCTACCGACAGGCAAAATGCATTTGCAAAAGCGGAGAAGGATTTGGCTGACTTTTTGTTGTCTAAAGGTGTGGATAATGTGAAAATCAAGCTTTCCGAAGAAGCTCCGCAGGCAAACAAAACCAGCGGAAAATTTAAACACATTTTAACCGACTGTCAAACGCAGACGAAAATCGTGTCTTAACTTTTTGAGTATGGTGACTTTATAACTCGCGTCAAAATTTGTCCCTAAAGAGTATTTTGAAGTTTTAAAAAATTTGAACTTTTTTATTATAAAATTGTAAAATCCTTGATATTTTTTTATATCGGTTGAAAATGTGATGTTGGTCGTGCTATAATGTTACATGTGTGAAATTATTTATTTTATTTGTGTAAATATAAATAGGCGATTGCAAAATTGCGGATAAGAATTCTAAAATGAATGGTATTACAAATCGTACATCAGCAGTAGGTTTTTAAATTATAACAATCGGCTATGAGTAAATATAAATTATCGGAGGAATTATGAAACAGGCAGCAAAAATTATCAAGGAAGTAAAAAAGGCTGTGATCGGAAAGGACGATATCCTCATCAAGGTCATGGAAGTTGTCCTTGCGGGAGGAAATATTTTGATAGAAGATATCCCCGGAGTTGGAAAAACAACTATGGCTCTCGCTTTTTCAAAAGCTATGCAGCTCGACTGCAAACGTGCTCAGTTCACACCCGACGTTATGCCTTCCGATATAACGGGTTTTTCAATTTATAACAAAGCTACAGGTAATTTTGAGTATAAAGAGGGCGCAGGTCTGTGCAACCTTCTTCTTGCGGATGAGATCAACCGAACTTCAAGCAAAACTCAGTCGGCTCTTCTTGAACTGATGGAGGAACATTCCGTGACTGTCGATGGTATAACTCATAAATGTCCGATTCCGCATATAGTTATAGCAACTCAAAACCATGTCGGAACAGCAGGCGCGCTTCCGCTTCCGGAATCTCAGATGGATCGTTTCACTGTCAGACTAACGATGGGTTATCCGACAGTGGAAAATGAGATAATGCTTCTTAAAGATCGTCAGGGAACAAATCCTCTTGATTACGTTCAGCCTGTGGCTTCGGCGTATGATATCATCGAAATGAAGCATAAGGTAGAAAATGTTTTTCGGCATGAAGAGATTTTCGGTTACATAGCACGTCTGATGAAAGCTACTCGTGAAAACGAGTTTATCAAAGTCGGCGTAAGTCCACGCGGCGCTCTCGCACTGTCAAACATGTCGGCTGCCTGCGCTTTTCTTCATAAACGCGATTATGTGATCCCGGAGGATATAAAACAGGTTTTCATTGACGTATGCGCACACAGACTTGTGATGAGTCCTCAGGCAAGAGTTTCCAACGTTACGAGTGTGAACGTGCTGAATGATATCCTCAGCCGGGTTCCCGAACCGACGATCAGAGGGTAAATTTATGATAAAAAGCCGTATTTTTTATGTGATCGCACTCCTGGCTCTTTCGCTTTTTTATATTTACTGCAATTCTTACACGCCGCTGTGCATTATCATGCTTTTTCTTGTTTTGACTGTTTTAGGGATCGTTTCTGTGTTTTTCGTCAGAAAAAAGCTTTCCGCGGAGGTTTGCGCTCTGCATCCTTTCATAACGCAGAGTGAGGACGGGAACGCGGAATTTTTTGTGAAGCTTAAAAATAATTCTTTGTTTCCCATCGCGGCAGTGACGTTTGATCTTGAGTTTCGTGATGTGTCGGAAGAAGGATTCATAAAAAGAAAAATAAGAACACCCGTAGCATCGAAAGAAGAGAGACATATCCATACGCTGTTCACAGCGTCTCATGCCGCGTGTATCGAATGTTGTCTCGGGAATTTCAGGATATATGACGCGTTCGGAATTTTTTCTCTAAAACTGAAAAATATATCGGGAAAATCAAAGATTCTTGTTACGCCTGTTCTTCGGAATGAAAGTTACCGCAATTCTTCCGAGGGCGTGTATATTTATGACAGCGATAAATTTTCCGACGTTCAGAAGGGTGATGACCCGTCGCAGGTCTTTGAGATCCGAGATTATATCCCCGGAGACGATATCCGCCGTATTCACTGGCGATTAAGTTCAAAACAAGACAGCCTTATTGTTAAGGAATACAGCAAACCTATCGACGATGACTGCATGATACTTCTGGAAACAGGGATAGGAGGAAAGGTTCCTGAAGCCAAGAAGAAACGGGCTGACGCTATCCTTTCCGTTTTCATGACGCTTGCTTCCGAGCTTCTTCAAAATGAACAGTCTTTTCAGGTTTTGTGGTATTCCATGAAGAAAAATGGGCTTGTTTCTTTTGATGTTGGAACATTCGAAGAGATAACTCCTGTCATAGAAAGATATCTCTTCGAAAATCTTTCCGAAAAAAGAAATGCCACTTATATCGTCAGTCAGACTGAAAAAGGTGATTTTTTTGGAAAGTCGGTCTATTATATTTACAATTCTTCATGTTTCGACAAGGATTTATGCAAACCTCAAAAAGAGAATTATATTTTCATAGATACAAAATCGATATGTAAATAACTTAAGGCAACACCGCACAAAGACCGTCTAACGACTTTGTACCGAATCTGCTTGATCTTTTTCCGTCATACTGCACAGAAATCTC
>CACYDE010000112.1 GCA_902773045.1 uncultured Ruminococcus sp.
ATGCCTGCAAGATTTCTGTACACTCTGACGAAAAAATCTACTGCGCATCTTCGGCACAATCTCTGTGCGGTATTGCCTTAAAGATTTTAATTAGAAAGCAGTATTAGTTAGAAGAAAAGGGATACGAAAAATTCCGTATCCCTTTTCCGAGTATTTGATAAAAGATCAAGAAACAACCTTCGGCTCAGCGTAGTCAACACCGAATGTTTCAACAGTTACTTTCTTCATGATCTGATCGTCGAGCGGTCTGTCATGAAAATCGGTGTCACATTCAGCGATCTCATTCACAGCGTCCATACCTTCGATAACCTTTCCGAACGCAGCATACTGACCGTCAAGGTGAGGAGCTTTTTTGTGCATGATGAAAAACTGCGAACCGCCAGAATTGGGATCCATAGCACGAGCCATTGAAAGAACACCTTCATCATGAGCAAGGTCGTTTTTAAAACCGTTGATCGCAAATTCGCCCTTGATTCCGTATCCCGGACCACCTGTTCCTGTTCCGAGAGGACATCCGCCCTGGATCATGAAACCATAGATCACTCTATGGAATTTGAGTCCGTCATAAAAACCCTTCTTAACAAGAGAAATAAAGTTGTTCACCGTATTGGGTGCAATTTCGGGGTAAAGCTCCGCTTTGATAACCTTTCCGTTTTCAAGTTCAAACGTAACAATAGGATTTGCCATATTTTTACTTCCTTTCTGTGCGAACATAATTTTTTTTAAAGTCAAACTTCCCATACTCAAAAATACAATGAATGTAGAGTAATATTGGGTTATCGATGTAAAGAATTGTTGTCGCTATCGAATCCGAGATTGTTCTTTGATCAAAGCTATTGTCGTCACCCATACCCCCGCCCCCCCTTTCCCTCAAGGGAAAGGGGGCTTTTGGGTTATAGGGCTTCGCCCTATAACCGTTGTTAGGGGCAAATTTGGGCGCGGGCAAAATGCTACGTAAAAAATCAAAGTTGGTGCGCGAATTCGCCTGTCGGCGCGTGCCGACCCCCAACCAATTCAGCCGGTTACTCGAAACTCTATTTAAATTCCTAAAAAACAGTTTCGATAAGGACAGAGGGGGAATTAATATGTGGGAAGTTTAAGTAAAAAATATAATATCCGCAATTTAAATATCATTTGCTATTATATCAAAAAATACTGAATAAATCAACATATTTTTTATCAAGTATCCGATTGGACAATATCACTCTCGCTGTCGGAAATTTTAGCGTATCTGCTTGCTTCATAATCCTCACGGCTCTCAAAAATAAGACCCGCTTCATGCAAGGAAATAAAATCAAGATCCGCAACAATAAAATGGTCAAGCAGTCTGACGTTGATCGAATGCAAAGCCCTATTCAGATTGATCGTTGCCAGAATATCGGCATTGGACGGAAGGCTCGATCCGCTTGGATGATTGTGGGAAACTACCGCATATCGTGCCGAATATGAAATGGCAAGCTCACAGATCTTAGTTGTATTTATGTCTGTACTCGTTATGTTCCCCTTGCTCACTATTCCGCAGTACAGTTCCCTGAACTTTGAATCCAAAAGAAGAAGATAAACCATTTCCTTCTTTTTTCCGATGAAACGATTGACGAACATCTCCCCCAAGGTTTCCGGATCAACGATATTGCTGTCGTTTTTATATCTGTCGTTAACATAAACATTCAGAAGCTCAGGGATATATTTCAAAAGAAAAGCCGTATTCTCGGAGATCCCGGACTTTTTCAGAACGTCATAGGGAGCGTCAAAAACTGCGGAAATGGAGCCGAACCGGTCAATCAGTCTGTGAGCCAGAGGATTTGTATCCTTCATCGGAATGGCATAGTAGAGCAGGACTTCAAGCTGTTCGTGTTCCGAAAGCATTTCGATTCCATGATCGAGAACCATTTTTCTTTTTCGGTCTCTGTGACCTGCATGTTCAGATTTTATATCCATAAGCCACGATCTCGTCTTTCTGTTATATTTTGTGTTAGGTAATATTGTTTATTTAATGCATTGTCTCACAGAGACAGCGCCGAATATGCAAGCAGCTTCGGTGCTAAACCGTCAGGCAGGCATTTGCGGTGCTGTCTTATAGCAATCCAAATAAATAGACGGACAAAAGGAGACGATGCCGGTAAGTGCAGAGCAAGGCGGAGGACGAAGGCATACTGGCG
>CACYDE010000113.1 GCA_902773045.1 uncultured Ruminococcus sp.
ATACTAACGTATTTCAAGAAAATTTAACGCAGTTCAGGGCAAATTAGACAAGCAGAAATGAAAAGTTATTTATAAACAGTTCCTAACGGAGGATAGATAAATGATGAATATTTGGCATGATATCGGAGCAGAAAGAATTTCACCCGAAGATTTCGTTGCGGTTATCGAAATCTCTAAGGGCAGCAAGCTTAAATATGAACTTGATAAACAGACAGGTATGCTGATCCTGGACAGAATTCTCTACACCTCGACTCACTACCCCGCAAACTACGGGTTCATTCCGAGAACATACGCGGATGACAAAGACCCCCTCGATGTTCTTGTTTTGTGTTCGGAGCAGATCGAACCGCTGACGCTCGTTCGCTGCTATCCGATCGGAGTTATAAAAATGATAGATAACGGAAGAAGCGATGAGAAGATCATTGCTATCCCTTTCAATGACCCGACTTATAACAATTACACCGATATATCTCAGCTTCCCGGTCATATTTTTGACGAGATGTGTCATTTCTTCACTGTCTACAAAACTCTTGAAAACAAAGAAACAGCCGTCGATGAGGTGCAGAACAGAGAGAAGGCTGTTGAGATCATACGTTCCACGATCGACGCTTACAGAAAGGGATTCTGTGGTGAGAGATAATGGGAAATACCGAAACAAAAAGATGCAGGAATATAAGAAGAGTTTTGATCGGACTTTTCATTGTCTGCGGCTATATGCTTTCGTCAACTTATGCAGGCGCGTATCTTGAGATAAACGGCGAAGAGACGCTTATCTGCATGACAGCATTGAATATTGCGTTCGGTTCGATGGGAGCCGACCATCCCGTTTACAGGAATATGCCGCTTGGGATACTGTATTGTGCGATTCCTTTTATAGGATTTTTCTTTATGTTTTTTGACAAGAAGAGCAATGTCAAAAATTTTGTCGGTCTTGCCTGCGGTATCATCGGCTGTCTTTCCATCGCTTTTCCTATTGCAGTAAACAGCAGTGATCTTCTTCTCGGATTCGGAGCTTTTTTGAGCATGATATGTTACATGATAATAACGGCTCTTTCGGGAATTTCCGTGTTCATGAAGCTTGAGGACAGAAAAAATGATGAGAGCGGATCCGGAAGGTTGGAGAAACACGTGGACTGATAGAATGTCGGGATTTTATCGTAAAAAAATATATAATTTGTAACATTTTCCGTATTGACAAAGATTTGCCGATAAGGTATAATTGTATGCGGTATTTCGAGTTGAACCGGAGTTTTGCGTTGTTTATTGAGGTGCGGTTATGCTGTTGGAATTGAAAAAAGTTTTCTTAGTCGAAAATGAAGCTCTTAAAGCCGAGTATGAATTGGATCTTCATGATATGGACTTCAACGGAACCAAACCACTTAAAACACCGATCAAGGTGAAGGCGAATGCGGTTAATCGTGCCGGGGTCGTTAATCTGGCGGTTTCGGCCGGGTTCGATTATTCTGCGCCCTGTGACAGATGCGGTGAGGAAACCATAACCTCGTTTTGTTACAGCTTTAATCATACGCTTGTTCAGTCGCTTGCCGGTGAAAACGAAGGCGACTATATAGAAACTCCCGACTTTACTCTTGATTTGGATGAGCTGGTCACAACGGATATCCTGCTTGAACTTCCTTTGAAGCATTTGTGCAGGGAGGACTGTAAGGGTCTGTGTCCGAAATGCGGAAAAAACCTTAATCTTGGTGAATGCGGCTGTGACCTGCGGGAAGTTGACCCTCGTCTTGAGGCTCTCAAAAATTTATTATGATTAATTACTTACGATATCACGGTTTCTGTGATATCACACATTATAAGGAGGCTTTTTAAAATGGCAGTACCAAAGAGAAAAGTATCAAGCGCAAGACAGAATAAGAGAAGAAGCAATGTTTGGAAGCTCAAGGCTCCCGCTCTTTCGATTTGCCCCAACTGCGGCGAGTATAAGGCGCCTCACAGAGTGTGCGCTAACTGCGGCATGTACAACGGCAGAGAAGTTATTAAGGTTGAAGACTGATTTCTTTGTTAAGGGAGGAGAAATTTCCTCCCTTCTTTTTTTCTGTGATGTTGAAATAATATTATATCAATAATTCAAACTTCCCACGTACTATAGCAATCCAAATAAATAGACGGACAAAAGGAGACGATGCCGGTGAGTGCAGAGCAAGGCGGAGGACGAAGGCATACTGGC
>CACYDE010000114.1 GCA_902773045.1 uncultured Ruminococcus sp.
ACCGTCGATAGAATTCGAAGAAGCATAAGCGAAGAAAAGATACTGGGAATAAGGATAGACAAATTCATCGGCAAATTCCGCACCGTTATCTCTCAGCAGTTGTTCAGAATTTTTTTCAAGTATTTCGGTCAAAACTTTATTTTCGTCCTGACTTAAAGTAGAATCCTGTCCGTACAGATCAAGAAGACCGCTATAAGCTCTCACATCGGTAGGACGTATATCAATCGCCTGTTTATAGATTTCAACCGCCTTTTTATCATCTGTCTGACTCTGAGCGTTAAGAATCAAAGCGTCGTACGTCGAAGCCGTTGTTGCGGAAAGCGCGATCCCGAAGCCGATCGTTCCGATCAAAGTGACAATCATAATAATCATTGTGGTCATAAACGTTTTCCACTTAAAGTTCTGAACCTTCTTGTTTTCAACGTCAAGATCGGTGTAGTGATCGAGCGCATAGAGAAGCTCCGCGCATGACTGATATCGGTCGTTGGGATTCTTCTGGATGCATTTTAATATGATCTCTTCAAGTCCCGATGAAAGCATCGGATTCCACTGTCTGATAGGATACATCTCATAAGGCGGAGTACACGGATTGTGACCGGTAACAAGATGATACATCGTCGCGCCAAGACAATAAATATCCGTTCGGGCGTCGGTTTGACCCTGACCGCCGTACTGCTCCGGAGCTGCGTAACCCTGAGTTCCCAAACAGGTCGTATCCGCAACGCTGTTCGATTTAAACTCACGGGCAGTTCCGAAGTCGATAAGCATAACGTTGCCGTCAGGCTTGAGCATTACGTTTGAAGGCTTCATATCTCTGTAAATAACCGGAGGCTTTCTTGAGTGAAGATAGCCCAAAACGTCACAAAGCTGTTTAGCCCATTCAATAACATCGTCCTGATTCTGAGCGCCGCTTTTCTCGATCGCTTCACTCAAAGGCTTTCCCTCAATGTAGTCCATTACTATAAGGAAAGTATCGTCGCCATCAATAACGTCAATTATGCTGGGAAGGTTCGGGTGATTGAATTTCTTAAGAAGCTCAGTCTCAACGACAAGGTTCTGTTTTACGACCTCATAGTTCTGAACGCCGTCTTTTCTGATCTCTTTGATCGCCCACTGTTTGTTGGCGCGTTCGTTCATAGCAAGGTAAACGACGCTCATGCCGCCCTTGCCTACAACGTTAAGTATTTTATATTTTCCGTCAATTATAGAACCAATTTCAAGCATACGATCACTCTCAACTTACTCTGGCTAAAAGCACAGTTATATTATCCGTTTCGCGGCGGTATTTAACAAGCTCAGTTAAATAGGTGGCGCTTTCCACCATGATCTGCTCGTTAACCAATACATACGGATTAAGATACTGATAAAGTTCCGACTCGGTCAGAACATGTCTGAATCCATCGGAACATAGCATGAACATCTGATCCGGATAAGCGTCCCCCGAATAAAAAACAGGCTCCACAATATCACTGGCGCCGATACACTGCAGCAGAACGTTCGCTCTCGGACTGTGAAGAGCCTCTTCTTCGGTCATTCGTCCCATATCGACTTCTCGCTGAACAAATGTCTGGTCTTTTGTTAACTGGTAGACCTTATCCGTAATAAGATATGCTCTTGAATCACCAACATTAATTATATAATATTTTCCGTTGAAAAGCAATACCGCAACCACTGTAGTTCCAAGGTTAAATCCGTTGGATCTTCCGTAAGAAGATATTTTCTGATTTGCCGCCAAAACAATTTTTTCCCAGGAAGAAAAGATTCTGTCGCCGGGATCGTCTATCGTTAAAATTCTTGGCAGCTCATTTTCAAACCACTGACTGAACGAGTGTATAACTGCGGAACTGGCAACCTCGCCTTTAGCGAGGCCGCCCATTCCGTCACATATAACAGTCAGTAACACTTTTCCCCGATCAGTCGCAGCTTCCATTACAAGAGCCGAATCCTGATTGGTACTTTTTTTAATTCCCTTGTCGGTATGTACTGCTGTCAAAAATTCCATAAAGCCCTCTCAAGATTAACCGATGAATTCAAACTTCTCGTCGGAGATACTGATCTCGTCGCCCTTCGAAAGTACAACTTCCTGATTGGGGCTGATCTTGGAGCCGTTTACGAATGTGCAGTTTGTTGAACCGAGATCGGAAATGTAGCATCTGTCAGCGCGAATTCTAAGCTTAGCATGAGTACGGCTGATAGATCCGTTGTCGGAGATACAATAGTCAACTCTTCTTCTTTCCTTACCGATAATAAATTCGGGCTTGTTGATATTGATTCTCTCTCCGTTACTCTTTCTCACAAGGAAGAAGCCTGTGGACTGATTTCCGAGAACGGTTGTTTCACCTTCACCGCTGTTGAGAACGCTTGTCTCGCCTGCTCCCTCATTGTTCATGATTGTCGGAGAAGCGCCCATCGACATCGGAGGACGATTCTGGAACTGCGGAGGCTGAGGAGGAGCGAAACCGCCCGGTGCGGGACCTGCGCCCATCTGAGGAGCCTGCGGCTGAGAAGGATTCATCGGAGGCTGTGAAGGAGGCATCATCGGAGGTGTATTATTCTTCTTTCCGGATGTCATGATAAGAACTACGACAATAATAAGAATAACAACAAGAACTACGATTGCGATGATGATAATGAGTTTTACGTCAACTCCGCCTTCATCCTTGTCGGAATCTGTTTCAACCTGAGATTCCGGTTCGGGTTCGGAAGAAATTATCGGCTCAGGCTCGGAAGAAGCTGCTTCTTCTTTGCTTACTTCTTCGCTCGGCTCTGCAGCGGAAGATGTAGCTGTTGTTGCACCCGATGCAGGATCAACACCTTCATATTCGATTCCGAGAGCGTCAAGAAGCGATGTAAGCTGATCGATCTTTACCGAATAATAGTAACCGTCATCTTCGCCCTTGTTGATACCGATTACCTGACCCTTGCTGTTAACGAGAGGACCGCCGGAATGACCGGGAGTCATTTTTGCGCTGTGCTGAACGTAATCAACAGCGTCGATAGTTGTAAGCTTTGAAAGAGTACCTGCAGTAAATGTAACGTCGTCACTTGTGTAGGTGTTCTTATCCTGAAGCTCTGCGATACTTGCCGGGAAACCAAGTGCATAAACCATGTCGCCCTGGCTTGCGATATCGTCATCCGAGCTTACCGCAAGCTTAACCGGAGTCTTGGAATAAATAGGATCCTGAAGAGTAAGGATAGAGAAGTCGCACTGCTCACTTTCTTTTTTGATCGTAAGTCCGATCGGAACGTCGCCCTGAACCACGATGTCAAGAGAAAGATTGTTCTTGTTGTAGCTGCTGCCGAAAAGATCCTTAAGAAGATCCTCGGACTCTCTGTCAGTGTGTACAACATGATAGCACGTTACTATCGTATTCTGATTGATAAGAAAACCGGTGCCGCTCTGAATGATCCATTTTTCTCCGTCATCGTTATAGATCATTCTAACCTGTACAAGACTGTTTCTTACGTTTGTTACCTCGGGACTGGTATCCTCTGCCGAAGCGGTATATACCGCCGAGAATAACATACATGCGATCAGTACCGTAACCATAAACAGCTTAGATATGATTCCGGCGTTCTTTCTTTTTACCTTTGAAACCATGTTCAAACCTCCTATGTGTTTTTTTATTCGTGTGAAAATTAATTCACATCAAAACCATGATCATATTGTACAGTCTTTTTCTTCATCTTTGCCGACAGACTGACAGACGACACGTTTTTTTGACAAACAACAAATTTCTTCTTCTTTTCACAGATCATCACCCAATCAATAAGAAAATTCCCGAAAATCTTTTCTCGGGAATCAAATAGTGAAAACATCACCAAAACTATCTGCCGAAAGAAGTATAAAAATGTCATAATATCAAAATGTTTAAATATATAATAATATTTTTGCAGATTCTTGTCAATAGATTATAAAAAAATTGTAATAATAATTTCATATAATTATTTATTTAATTGTCACATATTATAAATTCAATCGTAATATTTGTTGTTTTTAAACAATAGATGTAAATTATTTTGTCATTACAATTACTATAGCAATCCAAATAAATAGACGGACAAAAGGAGACGATGCCGGTGAGTGCAGAGCAAGGCGGAGGACGAAGGCATACTGGC
>CACYDE010000115.1 GCA_902773045.1 uncultured Ruminococcus sp.
ACGCCAGTATGCCTTCGTCCTCCGCCTTGCTCTGCACTCACCGGCATCGTCTCCTTTTGTCCGTCTATTTATTTGGATTGCTATAATTGAGATAAGCGAAAAATAATAAAATATCAACAAATACAACTTTCCCGGTCCGGTAACAAAGGCAAGAGCACAGCGAATTGCCGGTCAAAGCTATTGTCGTCATCCATACCCCCGAACCCATTCAACCGATTACTCGAAATTCTGTTTAAATTCTTGAAAACGCAATTTCGATACGAACAAAAGGGTAATTAATATTTTGTAAGTTTGAGTTATTAACATATTTATGAAACTATGTGGAAAACTTGAAAACCTTAAATTATTACGAACAATACTTGAACAATTTTAAATAGCATTGAAAATCCGACGGTGTAATGTTATAATGTTATTGTAAAATATAAAGATATTTTCCAATAAGGAGGTCTTTTTATGAGTGGTGTTGTAAAAGAAAAAATCCCCATTCCGAAATATACTAAAGGGGAAGAAATTTTTAATATGGTCAGTCACATTGTCGGCGGTGCATTCGGAATTGCGATCGCAGTTTTGTGTATTGTTGCTGCGGCACGTCACGGAAATGCTTACAGCGTGGTGAGTGCCTCGCTGTTTGGCGGCATGATGATCGTTCTTTACAGTATGTCGAGTATATATCACGGATTAAACCCGAATCTTAAAGCGAAAAAAGTTTTCAGAGTTCTGGATCACTGCACGATATTTTTGCTTATCGCAGGAACTTACACCCCATTTGCGCTTTGTGTTCTGAGGGAGCACAGTACCGCGCTGGGCTGGACTTATTTCGGGATAGTCTGGGGTCTTGCGATCCTCGGCGTAACGCTGACTGCGATCAACCTTGAAAAGTTCAAGGTTCTCGGAATGGTGCTTTATATCGCGATCGGCTGGTGTATCGCGCCTGTTCTTTCGATAGTTCTTGATTCCATCGGAAAAGGCGGAGTGGCTTTTCTGATCCTCGGAGGCGTCAGCTACACGATCGGCGCAGTTCTCTACGGGATCGGAAAAAAGAAAAAGTATTTTCATTCGGTGTTTCATATTTTTATAGTGATCGGAAGTTTGCTTCATTTTTTCTGCATTTTATTATTTATACTTCTTTAAAAAAATTTCCCCGTCCTTTTTTCGGACGGGGTTTATGTTTTATTAAAAAATTACTTTTTATAACCAACAGTAATTTCCGGATTCATCGAAACTATGTAATTTACGACCTGAATGGCTTCGTCATCTGATCTTCCTCTGAGTTTCAAAACGCAGAGGGTGTGTTCCTTGTTATCCTTTGTGACCGCTATCAAAGTTCTCTGACTCTCGATCCCGTTGTAGTAATCTATTTTTTGGTAAATATTTTTTATATCCGAGTAGGTCAGAATCGCGCCACGATGTTTTCCCAAAACGAAAACCTTTCCAAGGATAAGCATGCCGTTAAAGGCTTTTCCGCCGTGATTGAAATCATCAAGAAGAACCGAAAGAAAATTTCTTTCTTCGATCGATCTGAGCTGTTTTGCGATTTGTGATCTCATTTCAAAAAAATAAACAACGCAGATAATTCCCATCAATAAAGTTGTGATAGAAGTTACTATCGCATACATACGATCATAGATCATAAAAAACAGTATCGGTGAAACAGCGATCGTAATTATTCCGGTAACAGCGAGCGACGGCGACGGATGGATATACTTCTTGAAATCGTTGATAATATCTTTTTCCATAGGAAATCTCCTCAAACAAACAATTTGAGTTTTTGTTTTAAAGCGCCGACCGGAAGACCGACTACGTTGTAATAATCTCCTTTAATCCTCTTGATGAGAAGCGCGCCTTTCCCCTGGATCCCGTATGCTCCGGCTTTATCCATAGGTTCGCCTGTCGCAATATATTCTTCTATCTCGCTGTCTGTCAGATGATAGAATTCAACCTCCGTGACCTCGGAAAAGCTTATATTCTGTCCCTTGTAGAAAACGCTGCAGCCGGTGATGACCTTGTGAGTTTTTCCGGAAAGAAGCTTTAACATTTCTCTTGCCTGCTCCTTGTTTTCAGGTTTACCGAGCATTGTTCCGTCAATGAAAACTCCGGTGTCGCTTCCTATCACGACGTCGTCCACAGGGTGCTTTTCCGCAATGTAACGTGATTTTTTTAACGCAAGATATTCCGGATACTGTTCAAGTTCTATCGACTTTCTTACAGTTTCGTCAATATTCGCCGGTTCTACCTTAAAATCCTCAAAAATAAGCTTCAACAACTCTTTTCTGCGCGGTGACGCAGAAGCCAATATAATCATATCCCCCACTCCTTTTTTTTAAACACGTGTAGATAGTCTTAGAGTTACATAAATTTGTGAACCCGACCGAGAGCTAATTTTTTACGGTCAGTTCCAGACCGACTTTGATTGTAAACCCGTTCCGCTTTCAAAATCTTTTTTTAAATACGTGTAGATAGTCTTAGAGTTACATAAATTTGTGAACCCGACCGAAAGTAGACTTTTTACGGTTAGTTCCAGACCAACTTTTTTTAAACACGTGAAGATAGTTTCCTTGTTACATAACTCTCCGCACTCGACCGAAAGTAGACTTTTTACGGTCGGTTTTATACCAACTTTTTGAAAGACTCGTTCCTCTTTCAAAATCCATGATAATTTGCCTGCGGCGCTCGCCGCCCCGACCGAAAGTAGACTTTTTACGGTCAGTTTCGTACCAGCTTTTTTGAAAGACTCGTTTCCTAAATTATACATCTTTTTTGAACAAAAATCAACTCTGATTGACCCATTGCAAACGTTTTTTGAATCACAGTTAATTAACAATTTATTCATTGACATTTTTTTATATAGGGTGTAAAATTACACTATAATATATTATTTACACTAAATCATGTTATCAGGGAGGGCGATAATTTGGACAGAGATCAGTTCGTTTCCGTTTGTAATTCAAAGCTGAAGCTTGTCAGAACAGAGTTTTCGTTCTCTCAGGAAAAAATGGCTTTGATGGTAGGAATATCTAAAAAAACGCTGGTCGAGATCGAAAAGGGACGTTCTTCGCTCGGCTGGTCGGGAAGCGTGGTTTTGTGTTCTGTTTTTTCCGAAAGCGAAATACTCAACGATACATTTTCAACGAACCCGATAGAGCTTTTGAAAAGTATAGCGTTTGAAAATTCGGAACCCATTTACAAGCGCGCAAACAATTATCGTATCTGGTGGCAGTCCGTTCTCGAAACAGATAATTATACTATCGAACAGAATATAGTTTCTCAGCACTACAGACTGCTGACCAAGAACAATGAGGTTGTCGCTTCTTCATTTAATATTGAAGATCTGAAAAAATTGATAAAGGCAATACCGCACAGAGATTGTGCCGAAGATTCGCAGTAGATTTTTATCAAGAGAGTGCATAAAAACGGCGCAGGAATACTTAAGTGACGCTCCAAGAGGGCAAGCCTACGGCGAAGACCGATTG
>CACYDE010000116.1 GCA_902773045.1 uncultured Ruminococcus sp.
CCTCTGCCAGCATGTCCAGCGTCTCCTGCCCCAATACCTGCACCACATCCGTGTCTATGACTCCTGGCGCGACAGCGTTGACGCGGATGCCGCTGGGGGCAAGCTCGGCAGCCAGCGAGCGCGTCAGGCCGATGATGGCATGTTTGGTGGAGGAATAGGTCACCTCACAGGAGGCGCCGTGCCTGCCCCAGATGGAGGACATGTTGATGATGCAGCCGGCATGCTCATGGAGCATGGAGGGCAGCACCGCCTGGATCGTGTTGTAGCAGCCGCCGAGGTTCACCGCAAAGACCCGATCCCAGGTGGCGCGGTCGATATCCTGAAAGAGCTGCTGCCTGGCAATGCCCGCGTTGTTGACGAGCAGCGTGACCTTGCCGAGCTCCTTCTCGGTTTTTGCGACCATGGCCTTCACCGCCTCCGTGTCGGCAACATCCGCCTGTACCCAGATGGCGTCCGCGCCTTCGGCGCGAAGCTTTTCGCACAAGGCTTCGGCAAGGTCCGTACGCTCCACACAGTTGAGACACACGGCCCAGCCCTCTTTTGCCAGCGCCTCGGCGCAGGCCCGGCCGATGCCCCGGGAGGAGCCGGTGATGAGCGCGACCTTCCTCATTCCTCGACCTCCTCGCCCAGATGCTCCGCAATGCGATTGCGGCAATATGCGGAGAGCTCCTGGGTATTCATGGCTTTCACGGTCTCGACAGGGATAACTTCCAGAATGTCGAGTGTCACATGGGTGGGGCGGAACGGAAAATTCCTGCCCACATTCTCAGTGCCCTGGATGGCGGCGAGCACGATGGGGGCGTTGCCGCGCTGGGCGATCTTGAAGGAGCCCGCGTGGAAGGGGAGAAGCTTGCCGGTCTTGGTGCGGGTGCCCTCGGGATAGAGGCCGATGGAGCAGACGCCGCGCTTGAGAAAGTCCGCCGCCCTTAAGATGGCCTTGAGGGCCTCGCGGTCATTCTCCCTGTCAATGGCGAGAAAGCCCGCGCCCCAGGCAAGCCGCCCGATCCCCCAAAGCGCGAGGTTCGAGGGCTTGGAAAGAAACGCGATGTTGTACCGGCGCAGCCTGTCCGCCGTGACCACCGGGTCGAAGGCCGAGCGATGGTTGCACACCCAGAGGAAGCGCCCTTCTTCCGGCAGCAGGTCCTGGCCGCCGATGACCGCGTGCACACGGCCCCAGGCGCAGAGCCATTCGGCGATGATCGCGCAGCCGTGGCGGCAGATGGGGCTCTGGTTCTCCACCGGCCCGCGGGTGCCAGCGATGAGGGCGACGGCGTACCAGAACACAATAAACAGCAGGTTCACGGCGACAAAGGTTCCGAGGCAGACAAGCAGCGCCTGCCACCAGTTCAGCCCGCCGACGAGCGCCCCAATGCCCGCGCCGAGGGCGGCGTAGATCATACACTCCATGACAAGTCTTGGGGGATTGCTGTGCATATTTTCTCACATCCGTTTCTAAAATGAGTATTATTTCAGTAGGTTTTTGTGGGAGATGACAAAATTTCGGAATATGTGAAAAATTGGCTGTGACATTATGGAACAACCCCTTGACAGGAAGGGGAAAAGGGAAGAAAATATTAAGCAAGCAAGCAAGCAAGCAAGCAAGCAAGCAAGCAAGCAAGCAGGTTAATTCTGCCCTTTTGACGGTTGACTTTCATTTTGAAAATAAAATAGGTTTAAAAATTCGAGCGTGGTTTTCCCGTGTTAAAGGGGAGAACTGCGCTTTTTTTGCGAGGTGAGTTTTTTATCGAGCGGCTTCGGGCGTGCCGTGATAACGTCCGAATATTTTGAAAAGGAGAAAAAATCAATGAAACATAACAAAGTCTTAGCGTGTATGCTTGCGGCGCTCTTGCTGACCTCATCGGCGAGCCCGGCTTTTTCGTCGAACGCGGCGGAAATTAAAGACGAAAATTCTTTATCAAGCGTTGAAAAAGTCGTCAGCCGTGAAACTTTTGGAAATTATGAATATGAAATTCTTGAAGACGGAACGGTTTCGATCATAGGGTACACCGGGGAAGAATCCGAAATTAATATTCCGAGTGAGATCGACGGAAAAACAGTGACCAAGATCGGAGACAGCGCTTTTGAGCATTGTCAATCATTCACAAGCGTGACGATTCCTGATTCTGTGACCACGATCGGAGAGTGGGCTTTTTACGGTTGCTGTTATATGATGAGTTTAAAAATCGGAAATTCGGTGACCAAGATCGGCAATCAGGCTTTCTGCGTTTGCAGTCTTCTCACGAGTGTTACGATCCCCGATTCGGTGACCGAAATTGGGTATGGTGCTTTTACTAAATGCCGTTTACTCAAAAGTTTGACGATCGGAAATTCAGTGACCACGATTGGCTCTTATGCTTTTAATGAATGCAGTTCACTCACAAGTGTGACGATTCCTGATTCTGTAACCGAGATCGGAACATTTGTGTTCGCGCAATGCAATTCACTTTCGAGTGTTACGATCGGAAAATCGCTTACCAAGATCGAAGATGCGACTTTTTACGAATGCGGTTCACTCACAAGTGTAACTATCCCTGATTCTGTGACCACGATCGGAAGTTCGGCGTTTTGGGAATGCAAATCACTCACAAGTGTGACTATTCCTGATTCGGTGACCATAATTGAAGGTTTGGCGTTTCACGAATGCAGTTCACTTACAAGTGTGATGATCCCTGATTCTGTAACCGCGATTGGAGGTCAGGCATTTGAGTTCTGCAAATCACTCACAAGTGCGACGATTGGAAATTCGGTGACCGAGATCGGAAGTCGTGCTTTTGCCGAATGCAGTTCTCTTACAAGTGTAACTATCCCTGACTCAGTGACCATGATCGGAAGTGAGGCTTTTTCCAATTGCAGTTCACTTAAGGAAATAAATGTTTTTCAAAACAATCCGGAATATTCATCGGAACAAGGAGTTTTGATGAACAAAGATAAGACGCTGGTTATCCAAGCACCCGGAGCGATCGAGAGTTTTTTGATTCCTGATTCAGTGACCACGATCGGGTGGTCCGCTTTTCTCGGCTGCAGTTCTCTCACAAGTATTGTTATACCCGATTCGGTAACCACGATCGGATGGGATGCCTTTTTACAGTGTCGTTCTCTTATGAGTATTATTATCCCTGATTCTGTGACTACAATTGGAAGATCGGCTTTTAGCGAATGCAGTTCACTCACAAGTGTTACGATCCCTGATTCAGTGACCACGATTGGGGGTTATGCTTTTGAAAAATGCAGTTCACTTAGGGAAATCAATGTTTCTCAAAACAATCCGGAATATTCATCGGAACAAGGAGTTTTGATGAACAAAGATAAGACGCTTATTATCCAAGCACCCGGAGCGATCGAGAGTTTTTCAATTCCTGATTCTGTGATTGAGATTGGAAGTTGCGCGTTTTCAGATTGCAGTTCTCTCACAAGTATTATTATCCCCGATTCGGTGACCACAATTGAAGGTTTGGCTTTTTTCGAATGCACTTCACTCACAAGTGTTACGATTCCTGATTCAGTGACAACTATCGGCAATTCGGCTTTTAGTGCCTGCAGCTCACTTAAAGAAATAAATGTTTCTCAAGACAATCCGGAATATTCATCTGAACAAGGATTTTTGATGAACAAAGATAAGACACTTATTATTCAAGCACCCGGAGCGATCGAGACCTTTTTGATTCCGGATTCGGTAACGAGTATCGGCGAAGGTGCTTTTTCATACTGCACATCGCTTACAAGTGTAACGATCGGCAATTCGGTAACGAGTATCGGCTACGCGGCTTTTAGCGGCTGCACATCGCTTACAAGTGTAACTATCCCTGATTCCGTAACCGAAATTGAAGACGTTGCTTTTGAGGATTGTGAATCCCTGACGATTTACTGTTATTCGGGTTCATACGCCGAGCAGTACGCTAAGGATAACAACATAAAATATGAGCTGTTGGAAACCGACACGGATACAGAATCCGATACATCAACAGACACAAATTCCGACTCGGAAAGCGATACCGACACGACCACGGACACAGACTCCGACACTGAGAGTGATACCGACACGACCACAGACACAGACTCCGACACTGAGAGTGATACCGACACGACCACGGACACCGACACCGACTCGGAAAGCGATACCGACACGACCACGGACACCGACACCGACTCGGAAAGCGATACCGACACAACCACAGACACCGACACCGACTCGGAGAGTGATACCGACACAACAACGGACACCGACACCGACTCGGAAAGCGATACCGACACAACAACGGACACCGATTCCGACTCGGAGAGTGATACCGACACGACCACGGACACCGACACCGACTCGGAGAGTGATACCGACACAACCACGGACACCGATTCCGACACGGAAAGTGATACCGACACAACAACGGACACCGACACCGACTCGCAAAGTGATACCGATACAACCACGGATACGGAAAGCGATACGGAAACCGAAATAAAAACTTTTGGAGATTATGAATATACGATCCTTGCCGACGGAACTGTTTCGATCACAAGATACACCGGCGACGAAACTAACGTCACTGTTCCGAGTGAGATCGACGGAAAAAAAGTGACCGAGATCGGAGAATTGGCTTTTGGACTGAACATTGATCTTTTGAGTGTGACGATCCCCGATTCTGTGACAACGATCGACAATTACGCTTTTTCGTATTGTGTTTCTCTGACGAGTGTGACGATCCCTGATTCTGTGACCACGATCGGAGAGGATGCTTTTGAGGGTTGTGAATCTCTCACGATTTATTGCCATGAAGGTTCTTCTGCCGAAAAATATGCTGAAGATAACGATCTGAAATACGAACTATTGAACGACGATCCCGACCCACAGCCGGCAGGCGTTCCCGGCGATCTTGACGGCGACGAAGAGATAACCGCAAATGACGCTATTCTGGCTTTGCGTATGTCCATCGGTGTGGACGAGTATAACGACGATATGCTGATAATCGCTGACGTTGACGGCGACGGCGAGATCACCGCGAACGACGCTATCATGATTTTGCGCGCAAGCATAGGGCTTGAAGATCTTGGAACGGAATAAATAACGCCATGCACTGATTTATTCAGGCTGTTCGGCTTTCAAGCGTAAGCCGAATGCTCAAAAGAAAATAAAAATTGATAAAGCCGCCCGGGGGATAGCCGATATCTCCCGGACGGCTGTTTTATTATGCAAAAATGGCTTGGTTATGCGTTTTTTTAGATAGTTGAAATTGCGCCGAGATTATGGTATAATAACAGCTATGGTTAATTTAAAAAACGGAAAGTGATGTGAGTTTTGTGCCTGATAATTGTTTTAAGCTTAAATCCGATTATAAACCGACAGGAGATCAGCCGTATGCGATCGGCGAAATCGTGAAAAGCATAGAAAAAGGAAACAAGGAACAGACGCTTCTGGGCGTTACAGGCTCCGGAAAAACGTTTACTATGGCGAATGTTATTGCAAAACTCAACAGACCCACGCTTGTTCTTGCACATAACAAAACGCTTGCCGCTCAGCTTTGCAGCGAATTCAAGGAGTTCTTTCCCGAAAATGCTGTGGAATATTTTGTTTCGTATTATGACTATTATCAGCCGGAAGCGTATATTGCTTCGACGGATACCTATATTGAAAAGGATTCTTCGATCAACGATGAGATAGATAAGCTTCGTCACAGTGCAACGCTTGCACTGTCGGAAAGACGAGATGTTATTATCGTTGCGAGTGTTTCGTGTATCTACAGTTTGGGAAACCCTATCGACTACCGAACGATGGTCATTTCTCTTCGCCCCGGAATGGAGAAACCGAGAGACGAGCTTCTGAAGAAGCTTGTGGAATTGCAGTATGAAAGAAACGATATTAATTTTGTGAGAAACAAATTCCGCGTCAGGGGAGATGTGGTGGAGATCTTTCCTGCGGCGAGCGGTGACAACATCATAAGAGTCGAGTTCTTCGGAGATGAGATCGACCGTATCAGTGAGATAAATCCTCTGACGGGAGAATTCATAGCGAATCTCCGTCATGCGGCGATCTATCCTGCTTCACATTACATTGTCCCACAGGATAAGATGCAGGCGGCGATCAAAGAGATAGAAACGGAGCTTGAGCAGCGGCTTGAATATTTCCGTTCGGAGGGAAAGCTTCTTGAAGCTCAGAGGATCGAACAGCGGACGAGATATGACATCGAGTCTCTTCTTGAGATCGGCTTCTGCCCCGGAATAGAGAATTATTCCCGTGTGCTTTCGGGAAGAAAGCCGGGAAGTATGCCATATACTCTCCTTGATTATTTTCCGGAGGATTTTCTTCTGTTTGTTGATGAATCACATGTTACATTACCTCAGGTTCGCGGTATGTATGCAGGCGACCACGCAAGGAAACAGAATCTTATCGACTACGGTTTCAGACTTCCGTCGGCATTTGACAACCGCCCCTTGAATTTTGACGAATTTTACAGTAAAATAAATCAGGCGGTCTTTGTTTCGGCTACTCCCGGAGATTTTGAACTTGAAAAAAGCAGTCTTGTTGCCGAACAGGTCATTCGTCCGACAGGTCTTCTCGATCCCGAAATCTCTGTCAGACCCACCGAAGGTCAGATAGATGACCTTGTTTCCGAGATCAACCTCAGAACGTCAAAGGGATTCAGAACGCTTGTCACCACGCTCACGAAAAAAATGGCGGAGGATCTCACTTCTTATCTTGACGAGCTTGGGATCAAGGTTCGCTATATGCACCATGATATAGATACGGTTGAGCGCATGGAGATCATAAGAGGACTTCGTCTGGGAGAATTCGACGTGCTTGTCGGAATCAATCTTCTCAGAGAAGGTCTTGATATTCCGGAGGTTGCGCTTGTGGTGATTCTTGACGCAGACAAGGAAGGATTTCTCAGAAGCGACCGAAGCCTCATTCAGACTATCGGACGTGCTGCCCGAAACAGCGAGGGTGAGGTTATTATGTATGCCGACAGCGTGACTCCTTCAATGGAAAAGGCGCTCACCGAAACTGCGCGCAGACGTGAAATTCAGATGAGATATAACGAAGAACATGGGATCACACCGAAAACTATCATCAAGAAGGTGAGTGATGTTCTTGAAATTTCGACTCATTCCGATGATGAAAAGAAACCGAAAAAGCAGCTGAATGCCGAGGAAAAGCGAAAGCTTATCGAACAGCTGACTAAAGAAATGAAAGCTGCGGCAAAGCTTCTTGAATTTGAACATGCAGCGTTTCTGCGCGATAAGATAAACAAATTAAAAGGTACAAAATGATTTTTTTCGTCACCGCTCGGCGGCAGTTATAATTTAGGATGGTGAGTATGAAAAAGGGATTTATTACTTTAGTAAAAATACTGATCTTTTTCTTTGGATGGGCTGTTTTGTCGGGAGTGATAGATATTCCAAATGATAATCCGGCAATTTGGAGATTTTTTGCTGAATTAATTCCATTGGTGGTTATCATTATATTTACTGTTCTTTTTGTGATAATTGAAAAGAAGGAAGTGAAAATACCTATTGCGGAAAACTGCGTAAAAGGAACATTGACGGGAACAATTGTGGGAATGATCTGGTTAGGATTATCTGTAATAATTCTTATAATGTTTCATCAGCTGCAGATTGTAGGGAAGAATAATGTACCGTTATTATGGCTTTGGGTTTTGTCTGCATTTATAAACGTGATAATGCAGGAACTGTTGATAAGGGGATATTTGTATCAATTGTTAAAGACAAAATACAATTTAACATGGGCGGTAATTGTGACAACATCATTATTTACTTTTTTCCATGGAGGAGCGTTTGAAGCAGGGCTGATTCCGGTATTAAACGTTATTACCATGTGTATGTTTACTACTGTTATGTATGAATCAGAAAAAACAGTTCTTGCACCTATTATGGCTCATTCGGTTTGGAATATTGTCGGTGCAATTATTCTTGGAGGTATTAGTTTAGCTGATGACTATCCAAGTCTTTATTTTATGACTGCAACAGGAAATGAAGTTCTGTCCGGAGGGGATTATAAAATTGAAGCAAGTATTGTAGTTATGGTGATTAACATTGTTTTGCTGATTATTTTTATGTTACGTTATAAGAAGCTTCAAACCAAAAGAATCAATGATTCCAATTTAAGGCAACACCGCACAAAGACCACCTGACGGTACCCCAAGGGCACCGTCGGTGTGTATCCATTGGTGACAAATTCTGATGCAGGCGATAAATTCACCCCGCTCATAAAGTCGGTGTGCGATTTTTGAATTGTATCTATTTGAAAAGATTGGAAAATAATTTTCAGGCTTTGCCCTAAAAATCTCCTGCCGTTCATCTGCACAGCATATGAACGACAGGAGGTTTTCGGAACTGCTCTTTAATCTATAGATAGTGAGTAAATACATAAATATAAAAACATATTGTAATCTATAAAATACTTATTAAAGAAAAGGGATTCATTTTAATGGCTAAGAAAAAAACACCGGAATATGGCAACGAAAGTATCAGTTCACTTAAGGGTGCGGACAGAGTCCGCAAGCGCCCTGCCGTAATTTTCGGCTCGGACGGACTTGAGGGCTGTGAACATTCTTTTTTTGAAATACTTTCCAATTCGATCGACGAAGCGAGAGAGGGCTACGGACGCTCGATCACTGTGACTTATTATTCCGACAAGTCTATCGAAGTTGAAGATCACGGACGAGGAATTCCTGTTGACTACAACAAGAATGAAGAAAGATATAACTGGGAGCTTGTTTTCTGTGAACTTTACGCAGGAGGAAAGTATAATAACAGCGAGGGTGAAAACTACGAATATTCTCTCGGACTTAACGGACTCGGTCTTTGTGCGACTCAGTATTCTTCCGAATTCATGGAAGTAGATATCCGCCGCGACGGTCAGCGTTACAGTCTGTCTTTCAAAAGCGGCGAGAATGTCGGAGGACTGAAAAGAGAGGATTACAACAAGAAGGATACCGGAACAAAAATACGCTGGCGTCCCGATCTCGAGGTTTTCACAGATATTGATATTCCCCGCGAATATTTCCTTGATATTATCCGCAGACAGGCTAT
Source organism: uncultured Ruminococcus sp. (assembly GCA_902773045.1). Lineage (GTDB taxonomy): Bacteria > Bacillota > Clostridia > Oscillospirales > Acutalibacteraceae > RUG592. Next base: position 9,043 of record CACYDE010000116.1, read on the forward strand.
CGTCAACGCCGGGATAGAATTCATTTTCCGTGTTCAGAATGGTAAAGGCTTTGACACAACCGAATTTCTCTATACAAACGGTATCGTTGACCATGTAAAGGAGATCGTCGGCGACGACGGTCTGACTTCGGTTCAGTCGTGGCAGGCGGAAAGAATGGTTCGTGACAGAGCGGATAAACCGGAATATAAGGCGAAAATGAATATTGCTCTTGCTTTTTCAAACAGAGTCAAGGCGCAGGAGTTCTATCACAATTCAAGCTGGCTCGAACACGGAGGCGCGCATGAAGCTGCCGTAAAAAATGCTTTTGTCTATCAGATCGACGCCTACTTGAAGCAGAACGGAAAGTACAACAAAAGTGAAAGCAAGATCAAATTCAATGATGTCGAAGAGTGTCTTATTATTGTGATCTCATCGTTTTCAAGCGTTACTTCTTACGAAAATCAGACGAAAAAAGCTATCAACAACAAAGGAATACAGGACGCTTTGGTTGAGGTTCTTCGTCATCAGCTTGAGATATATTTTATTGAGAATCCGATCGAAGCCGAAAAAATCGCAGGTCAGGTTCTTGTCAATAAAAGAAGCCGTGAGAAAGCGGAAAAAACACGTCTTGACATCAAGAAAACTCTTTCCAGCAATATGGATATGACAAGCCGCGTGGCGAAATTTGTTGACTGCCGAAGCAAAGACACGGCTTTGAGAGAGCTGTTCATCGTTGAGGGAGATTCCGCTCTCGGCGCCTGCAAGCAGGCGAGAAATCCCGATTTTCAGGCTATTATGCCGATCAGGGGAAAGATCCTCAACTGTCTGAAAGCCGACTATGACAAGATCTTCAAAAGCGAAATAATAACCGATCTTCTCAAAGTCCTTGGCTGCGGAGTGGAAACAAAATCAAAATCCAATAAGAATCTTTCGCTTTTCGATCTGAATATGCTCAGATGGAATAAGGTCATTCTCTGCACAGACGCCGACGTTGACGGTTTTCAGATCAGGACGCTTCTTCTGACGATGCTTTACCGATTGACTCCGACTCTTATCAAAGAGGGAAAGGTGTTTATCGCAGAGTCGCCGCTTTATGAAATAACAACGAAAAATCAGATATACTTCGCTTATACCGAACAGGAAAAGGACGAGTATATTAAAGAAATAGGAAAAGAAAAATTCACTGTTCAGAGATCAAAAGGTCTTGGTGAAAACGAACCGGACATGATGAATCTTACGACAATGAATCCCTCAACAAGACGACTGATAAAGGTTATGCCCGATGACGCGGAAAAAACGGCTGAGATCTTTGATATTCTTCTCGGCGATAATCTTACGGGGAGAAAAGAATATATCGTCAAATACGGAGCGGACTATATCGATAATCTTGACGTGAGCTGATGAAGGGGGGCAGGAGATTATGGCAAGACGTAAAAAATCAGACAAGGAAAGTTACTCTCAGCCGAAGATCAAGGGAGTGATAAAGGGCGCGGGAGACGTTGTGAATCAGGAGATCGTCAGTACGATCAGGGAGAATTACATGCCCTACGCAATGAGCGTTATCCTTTCACGTGCGATCCCCGAGATCGACGGTTTCAAGCCTTCTCACAGAAAACTTCTCTATACGATGTATAAAATGGGGCTTCTGGGGCCTACAAGGACTAAATCGGCGAATATTGTCGGTCAGACGATGAAGCTCAATCCCCACGGAGACAGCGCAATCTATGACACAATGGTAAGACTCAGCCGCGGCTATGAAGCGCTTCTTCACCCTTACGTTGACAGCAAGGGGAATTTCGGAAAGTTCTACAGCCGCAACATGGCATGGGCAGCTTCGAGATATACGGAAGCTAAGCTCGATTCCATATGCAGCGAGCTTTTTAAGGATATTGACAAGGATACCGTGGATTTCGTTGACAACTATGACAATACACTGAAAGAACCCACGCTTCTTCCGGCAAGCTTCCCGTCAGTTCTTGTGAATGCTAATACGGGAATTGCGGTCGGCATGGCGAGTTCGATATGTTCGTTTAATCTGAGAGAACTTTGCGAAACGACAATATCGCTCATTAAGGATAAAGATCATGATGTGATAACAACGCTTCCGGCGCCTGATTTCATAGGCGGAGGTCAGATAATTTATGATGTAAAAGCGTTGAGGCAGATCTATGAATCCGGACGCGGAAGCTTTAAAGTCAGGGGAACTTACAGGTATGACGAATCGGCAAACTGCATTGATGTTCTGAGTATTCCGCCGACCACGACATGTGAAGCAATAATCGAAAAGATCATTGACCTTGCGAAGGGCGGAAAGCTTAAAGAAATTTCCGATGTCCGCGATGAAACGGGAATTGACGGACTGAAGATCACGATTGATCTGAAAAGAAATATTGATCCCGATTTCCTCATGCAGAAGCTTTACAAAATGACTCCGCTGGAGGATTCCTTTGCTTGTAATTTTAATGTCCTGATCGCGGGCGTTCCGAGAGTTCTCGGCGTTAAGGAGCTTCTGGAAGAGTGGATCGCGTTCAGAGTTGAGTGCGTCAGACGAAGAACGGCGTTTGACCTTGAGAAAAAAGAAAGCAAGCTCCATCTTCTCAAAGGTCTGGAAAAAATTCTTCTTGACATAGATAAAGCAATAAGGATCGTCAGAGAGACTGAGGAAGAAACAGAAGTAGTTCCCAATCTTATGATCGGGTTCGGGATAGATGAAATACAGGCAGAATATGTTGCGGAGATAAAGCTGCGTCACCTCAACCGAGAATACATTCTCAAACGTACAAAAGAGATCGAGGAACTCGAAAAGGAGATAGCCGAACTGCAGTCTATCCTTTCCAGTAAGACTAAAGTCAAGAATATTATCGTTTCGGAATTGAAAGACGTTTCCAAAAAGTACGGGAAAGACAGAGTTTCTTCACTCATCGATCCCGAGGATATAAAAGATGTTGAGATCGTTCCGGAGATCCCGGACTATCCGGTTAATCTTTATTTCACAAAAGAGGGTTATTTTAAAAAAATCACTCCGCTGTCTCTCAGAATGGGCGGTGAACAGAAGCTTAAAGAGGGAGATGTTATCTCTCAGAGCTATGAATCAACGAATACAGCCGATCTGTTGTTCTTTACGAACAAATGTCAGGTCTATAAAGCGAAAGCCTGTGATTTTCCCGACACAAAGGCAAGCGTGCTGGGAGATTTTGTTGCGGCAAAGCTGGGAATGGACGACGAGGAGATTCCGGTTTCGATGATAGTTACGAAAGATTATGAAGGTTTCATGCTGTTTGGCTTTGAAAACGGAAAGCTCGCCAAGGTTCCGCTTGGTGCATACGCAACGAAGACAAACCGAAAAAAGCTTACCGGAGCATACAGCGATAAGTCGCCTCTTGCGGATATTATGTTTATTTCCGAGGACTGCGATATCGTTATGACTTCGACGTCCGGACGAATGCTGCTGCTTCATTCCGGTTCTATCCCTCTTAAATCCACGAGAAATACTCAGGGAGTCGCGGCAATGAAACTCAAAAAAGGTCATGTTCTGATGAAGCTTGAAGCTTATGAAGAGGGACGGTTTGTGAATCCCAAGCGCTACCGTTCAAAGACTCTTCCGACCCTCGGAGCTCTTCCTTCGGGTGAAGAGGCCGAAAGTCTGCAATTGAAGATAGATACATAAAAAAGACAGACGAAAGTCACGCTGCGTTTGAGCGGCTTTCGTCTGTCTTTCCTTATTTTTCCGAAAGAAGTTTGTTAAGTTCTTCCATGAATGTATTGATATCCTTAAATTGTCTGTAGACCGAGGCGAAACGAACGTAAGAAACCTCATCGACCGTTTTCAGGGCGTCCATAGCCATTTCACCGATTTTCTGAGAAGTAACCTCACGGTCAAGAGAGTTCTGGAGATCAAGCTCGATTTTGTTTGTTATACCTTCGATCGTTTCAAGCGGAACGGGACGTTTTTCACATGCCCTCAAAAGACCCGCAAGAAGCTTTCCGCGGTCAAAATGTTCACGGGACTTATCTCTTTTTACAACGATAACAGGAATCATTTCGATTGTTTCATGCGTCGTAAAACGTTTTCCACATTTGATGCATTCACGTCTTCGTCTGATCCTTTCGCCGTCATCGGCAGGCCGAGAATCTATGACCTTGCTTTCTTCGTGGGAACAATACGGACATTTCATTAAATCACCCCTTCTTATACTATGGTGTGTCAGCACATCATGATCTCTGTAACTATAATATTACTACATTTTCGTTATGTTTTCAATATAATTTACAAAAATAAAACCGTTTCGCTCGGGCATGGGAAACGGTTTTTGTCTGATTATTTCTTTACTCAAACTTCCCACATAATAATTATACTTCTGTCCTTATCTTAAACTGTGTTTTCGGGATTTTAAACAGAGTTTTAGTAACCGGTTAAATGGGGTTCGGGGCGATAGCCCCGATGGTTTATAGGGCGAAGCCCTATAAACCTAAAGCCCCCTTTTCCTTGAGGGAAAGGGGGTATGGGTGATGACAATAGCTTTGATCGAAGAACAAGCTTGGATTAGATAGCGAAAACTATTCTTGACATCGGAAACTCACGATAGACTCTGCGTTTGTTGTAATTCCGAGTAGGGGAAGTTTGAGTTCTTTATCAGTCGGTGTTTTCAAGAGAACCCTGACTTTCGGCTTTGAGATAAGCATTGATGAATCCGTCGATCTCTCCGTCCATGACTGCCTGAATGTTCGCGGATTCGTATTTTGTTCTGTGATCCTTCGCAAGCGTATACGGCATGAAAACATAGGATCGGATCTGACTTCCCCATGAGATCTCCTTCTGAACACCCTTGATATCTTCGATTTTTTCAAGATGTTCCTTTTCTTTGATCTCGACAAGCTTTGAAATAAGCATCTGCATTGCTATTTCACGGTTCTGGAACTGGTTTCTTTCAACCTGTGAAGCCACGACGATTCCTGTCGGAATATGAGTCAGACGAACTGCGGACGAGGTTTTGTTGACTTTCTGACCGCCTGCGCCGCTTGAACGGTAAACGTCCATTTTGATGTCTTCGGCAGGGATAGTGATCTTTGTGTTTTTTTCGATCTCGGGCATGACCTCAAGTGAAGCGAACGAGGTCTGACGGCGTCCGGAGCTGTCGAAAGGAGAGATCCTTACCAAACGGTGAACGCCTGCTTCGCTTTTTAGATATCCGTAAGCATTTTCCCCTTCAACAAGAATAACCGCACTTTTCAGACCTGCGGTGTCTCCGTCGAGATAGTCGATAGTTTTGACTTTGAAATTGTGTCTTTCAGCCCAGCGTCCGTACATTCTGTAGAGCATTTCCGCCCAGTCCTGAGCTTCCGTTCCGCCGCTTCCCGCATGGAAAGTAAGAATGGCGTTGTTTTTGTCGTATTCACCCGTGAGGAGTGTAGAAAGTCTCTGAGTTTCAAGATCCGATTTGACTCTTTCATAGTCGGATTTCGCTTCTTCAAGAATGTCAAGATCTTCCTCTTCATCGCCCATTTCAATGAGTGCGAGAGTATCTTCATAGTCGCTGACAAGCTTTCTGTAGCTTTCAACCTTGTTCTTCAGATAGCCTGTTCTCTGAAGGATCTTCTGTGAATTTTCCGTATCGTCCCAGAAGCCCGGTTCGGCTGCTTTATATTCAAGCTGTTGGATCTCCGATTCACAGGCTTTGAGTCCGAGGGCGTCGGCGAGATCCTGAATATCCGGCAGAAGTTCCTCAACGGCAAGCTTTAATTCTTCAAACTGTACCATATTGCTTTCCCTTTCGTTACTTTATTTAAATAAATTCATGACTTATTAACTATACTATTATATTATGAAACGGCAAAAAAGTAAAGTGTAATTTTTCCGTATTTTTAAAGCTAAAAGTATTTATACTATATAAAAATAATGTTAATAATTTATCGTTGTTTATTAGTATTTTAGATTTTTTGTTAATATTCTTTAAAATAAAAAAATTAGTTGTAATTTTTTTCAAAGTTTGGTATAATATTCAAATAATAGTATTGAATTGCAGCCATGAAGATAATTTCCGAGAGCTTTATCTCCTATGATTATATTAATTGTGAAAAGGAAGGGATGTGACTGTATGGATTATGTTGGACTGAAATGCGGCGTCTGTGGGGAAGACTTCAAAGAAAATGACGACGTCGTGGTATGTCCCGACTGCGGAACTCCGATGCACAGAATTTGTTACAAAGAAAATAACGGCTGTCCGAATTCCGAAAAGCATTCCGAGAATTTTGTTTTTGAAGGATTTGAAAAAATAAGCGAATCGGCTAAAGGAGCGTCGATTGACGAAGAACAGAACAGCGCCTCTTCAAAGACCGGTTTCGTTTCGGAAAACGGCGAGATCACATGTCCTCTTTGCGGGGAAAAAAATAAACCCGGAGCAAATTTCTGCAACCGCTGCGGTTCAAGATTTATGAGAGTTTCGAAGGATGTCGACCTTGATGAATTTGATCCGTTCAGGGAAGACGGCGGAATGCCGCAGCCTGTTGCTTCGGCTTACGGAGTTGATCCTCTCGGAGGTGTCCCGGCAAATTCGCTGTTTGAGGAAAATGTCACGGCTGCCGATATGGCTTGTTTTGTTTCCGTGAACACGCCGTACTATCTCAGGGCGTTTGACGCGGTGAAAAGAAAACTTAATAAATTTAATTTCTCCGCCGCAGTTTTTTCGGGGATCTGGTTTCTTTACAGAAAGCAGTATAAGATAGGCGCGCTCGTTTTTTCGATCGAGATGCTTCTTTATGCGCTGAGATACTACTTTTCCGCAACCTACAGTATGGACGTTATGAAGAAAATCTTCGGAGAGATCGGACTTTCTGTCGATCAGATGTCAAGTCTCACCATGAGTCAGTATACTCAGCTTGCGGAGGCGATGCAGAAGCTTCCGATAACGGAACAGCTTATCATGATGATCCCGAGCATTATGTTCTGCCTTCAGATCGCTGTTATGATCGTCTGCGGTTTTATCGCCAATAAGCTTTATTACAAATTTTCCGTAAAAAAAATAAGTCATATCAAGGATCAGGCAAAGGACTCTCCGCTTGATCTTGCCGAAACGGCGAAATCGCTTTATATCTCGGGAGGGGTAAATCCCTTGGCCGCAGGCGCGTTCGGACTGCTTTACATCTTTATTATGCTTTTATAGTTGTATCATAAAAATCATAGTTGAAAGCAGCAGTATTATTCTGCCGCAGCGTAAAGTCGGTTCTTGCGCCGAAAGTCTTTCCTTAATGCATTATGTCGTTATGGACAGACGAAGAAACTTCGTTAATTGTTTGTTCATGAATTATTCCTTTTCTTTTAACTTGACTATTTTAAAAATGAGTAATATAATATCAATCGAAGTAAACATTTTCAGAACGACAGATATATCTGTTCGTTCTTTTTGTTTTTTTGAGGGAATTTTACTCAGACGAAAGGTTTTGTGTGGTGTTGCCTTAATATAATGATACATTGCTTCGACAAAAACCATTTAATTTGTTTTAAAGTTAATATTTCAGCTTAAATGGATTGACTTTTATCCGTAAAAAGATTAAAATGTAGGTTGATAATCTATATTTTTTCAGCGGAGGGATAGTTTTATGAAAGCTGTAATAACCGTTATAGGAAAAGACACGGTCGGAATTCTGGCAGGCATATCAGGAGAATGCGCTAAAAGCGGCGCAAATGTTATTGAAGTGACTCAGTCTGTTATGCAGGATATGTTCGCTATGATAATGATGGTTGATATAACCGACTGTAAGGTTCCTTTCAAGGAGCTTTCCGAAGGTCTTAAAAAGATCGGGGAAGATTACGGGGTTATGGTTCATGTAACGCATGAAGAACTTTTTAATACCATGTATAGAGTTTAAAAATTATATGGAGAGGTTTAATGTATGATAAATACCAACGACATTCTTGAAACGATCAATATGATCCAGAATGAAAATTTTGACGTGAGAACCATAACTATGGGTATTTCTCTTCTTGATTGTATTGATGATAATATAGATAAAGCATGCACAAAGGTTTACGATAAGATATGCAGATATGCAGGCGATCTGGTGAAGACAGGCGAGGATATAAGCGTAGATTACGGAATCCCGATAATACACAAGAGGATCAGCGTGACTCCGATCGCGATGGTTGCTTCTGCGTGTCAGGCGATGAAGACGGTGAAATTTGCCAAAGCTCTTGACCGTGCGGCGCATGAAGTGGGAGTCAATTTCATAGGAGGATACACCGCTCTTTGTCACAAGGGCTTTTCGGCGGGAGACTATGCGCTGATCGAGAGTATCCCGGAAGCTCTTTCAACAACGGAAAGAGTCTGCTCATCCGTCAACATCGGCTCGACAAAAGCAGGTATAAATATGGACGCGGTGGCGAAGATGGGAAAGGTGATCCGCAAAACTGCGGAACTTACTGCCGACAGAGATTGTATCGGTGCGGCTAAGCTTGTTGTTTTCTGCAACGCGCCCGAGGATAATCCGTTCATGGCAGGAGCGTTTCACGGAACCGGCGAACCGGACTGCGTGATAAATGTCGGCGTTTCGGGACCGGGCGTTGTTCGTGCCGCGCTTTCAAAAGCTCCCGACTGCGATATTACGGAGGTTGCGAATATTGTCAAGAAAACGGCGTTTAAGATCACGAGAGTGGGTCAGCTTGTCGCTCAGGAAGCTTCGAAAAGACTCTGTGTTCCTTTCGGGATCGTCGATCTCTCGTTGGCGCCGACTCCCGCAATAGGAGATTCTGTAGCTCATATTCTTGAGGAAATGGGTCTTGAAACCTGCGGCGCGCACGGAACGACCGCGTGTCTTGCGCTTCTCAACGACGCGGTGAAGAAAGGCGGCGTTATGGCAAGCTCCCATGTCGGCGGTCTTTCGGGCGCATTTATCCCCGTGACGGAAGACGCAGGAATGATCGCAGCGGCTGAAAAGGGCTGTCTGACTTTGACGAAGCTTGAAGCTATGACGGCTGTCTGCTCGGTCGGTCTTGACATGATAAATATTCCCGGCGACACAAGCGCAGATGTGATCTCCGGAATTATTGCGGATGAAGCGGCAATAGGTATGGTGAATTCGAAAACTACCGCAGTAAGACTTATTCCCGCGATCGGAAAGAGTGCGGGGGACTATCTGAATTTTGGCGGACTTCTCGGCGGAGGTCCGGTCATGGAAGTCAACACCGCGTCTCCGGCGAAGTTTATCGCGCGCGGAGGAAGGATACCCGCGCCTATTCAGAGTTTGAAAAACTGATTGTGCGGAGTTGTTCAGGCGGATCAATCCGTTTTCGTTAAGATTATTACCATATATGTGTTATATAAATTCGCAGCGCAGAGCCTGATTTTGACAGGTAATGATTATGCGGTAAAAATGCGGCTCAAAGGAGGCGAAAAGATGGACGATATTATCAGCAAAATTCTACAGATGGACGAAACCGCCCGAAAACTGGAAGACGAGGCGCAGGCCGAAAAAATTGCTTCAAGAGAAGAAGTGAAGAAAAAACGTCAGGAGGTTTACGACGAGTATCTCGAAAGTGCAAAAGAACACGTTGAGCAATTCAAGATCGCGGCGAAGAAAACCTCCGACGCGGAATGGAAAAAAACAGAAAAACACTACGACGATGTTTCAAAATCACTTGAAAAAAAATTCAAAGACCATAAGGACAAATGGGTCAGTGAAATCGTAGACGGAGTTTTAAGCTACAACACTTGATCCTTGATCCCGTGTGGTATCATTTTGAAACGGAGGTAAGCAGATATGGGTTCATCAAAATCTGCGAATGCGGTTCTTGCGAAGGTGCGCGCCAAATACGGAAGACGGCTCACTCAAAAGGACTACGAAAATCTTCTTTCCTGCAAGAGCGTCGCTGAGGTCGGAGCTTATCTCAAGAACAATACCTACTATGACACGGTTCTGAAAAAAATCAACGAACGTGAAATTCATAGAGGTCAGCTGGAGACGGTTCTGAAACAGAAGCTCTTTGAGGACTTTTATTCTTTGTGTCTTTATACTAAAGGTTCGGGTGAACATTTCGCTCAGTATATACTTCAAAGGGACGAGATCGAACAGATAATACGCTTCCTGACGCTGCTTTCGTCAAACAGTACACAGGAATTTATCTTTACCATGCCGACATATTTCTTAAAGCATACTTCGATCAATCTTATGAATCTTGCCAGAGCAAGAGATTTTGACGCGTTCTTTGCGTGTTTTGCGGGAACGCCCTATGAGGAAATCCTGGCTGAATTTAAGCCGAAGAAAGGCGAAACTGTCAATATCGCAAGGGTGGAGGATAAGCTTTACAAGTTTTGCTACAAAAATCTCTATAATGCGATTGATAAATATTCATCGGGCGCGGAGCAGAAGGCTCTTCGTTCAATGTTTGATTCAATGATGGATTATATTAATTTTGTCAGAGTATTCCGACTTAAAAAATATTATCATGAGTCACCCGAGATGACAGAAAGCTTCCTGTTTCCTTACGGAACGTTCAAGCCTAAAACGATTCGGAAGCTCTGTGCGGCGAAAACGAGCGCCGAGGTTTTTGAAGCCGTGAAAGACACGTCTTTCGGAAGAAATCTCAGCCGTCTTAATTACGCTTATGCCGGAGAGATCGACAGAGTCGGTATGTTCAGGATCACAAAGAAGAATATTCATTTTTCAAGCTATCCGCTTGTGGTTATGCTTTCGTACATTTTCGTAATGCAGACGGAGTACAACAATATAGTCAGCATCATCGAAGGCGTAAGATACGGCGTTGACGCTTCAAAAATCGAAACCATTGTTATTATGTGACAATTGCCGTGAGAAGTTTATTCGCGGCGCCTATCTATTATTAGTCAAAAGAGGTGGAATTCTTGGCTATTGCAAAAATAAAATGTCTGAGGATCATCGGTCTTCAGGAAAAGCTTCAGGAGGTTGCCGAGGCGCTCGTCAATTCTCAGAGTTTTCAGCCTGACGATCCGTTAAACTTTCATTCGGACATTAAAATGTTTATTCCCGTTCAGGCTTTTAATCCTTACAGAGAAACCATAGATAAATTTGAATCGTCTCTTGAAGCCTGCGGCGTGGAATGTTCTGCTGCGGACATTTCAAAAAGAAAGTTTGAAGACGAGGATGTTTCCGCGATAGAGGAAATGGCAGAAAAGCTGGCGCAGTTTTCCGATAAACAGCTTGAACTTGAAAGCAGGATCGGCGAGTGCAACAGGAATATCGAGCAGATAGAACACTTTCTGAATCTCAATCTTGAGATCGACAAGATCAATCAATGCCGTTACATCAAAGCGAATTTCGGAAAGCTTCCCAAAGAGAGTTTCGAAAAAATGCAGAATTACAGCGATAATCCGTTCGTGATCTTTTTTCCTTACTCTCATGATGACGATTATTACTGGGGACTTTACCTGTCGCCTATTGCAAACAGCGACGACGTTGACAGAATATTTTCGAGTCTGTATTTTGAAAGCTGCGGAGTCCTTGACCTCAACGGTACTCCGGAGCAATATTACAAAGAACAGAAGGAACAGCTTCCGAAGCTGCGTCAGGAGCTTGAAAATGTGAAGGCGGAGCTTGGAAAATATCTTGCTTCAGAGAAAGGAAATATTGATTTTTATCACAGTTATTTCAAGGAGCTTCAAAAGAAATATGACGTCATGGCGAAAGCCGTTACATACAACAAAAGCTTCGTGATAGTTGGTTGGGTCACCGAGGATAAGGCGAAAAAGCTAACGGAAGCTATTTCGAAAATAGATTCCGTCGAATGCACTTTGACGAACGGTCAAAGCGAGCTTAAACATTCTCCCCCGGTTAAGCTTAAAAACAATTTCCTGACCAAAGGATTTGAATTCTACACCGAAATGTACGGTCTTCCGAATTACAGCGAATTCGACCCCACAACGTTTATCGCGATCACATATACGATATTGTTCGGAATAATGTTCGGTGACGTGGGTCACGGACTGATGGTCATGCTTTTCGGGATCTTCATGAAGAAGGTGAAGAAAAATCCTCTCGGAGCGATCCTCATTCCGTGCGGTATTTCGGGTACGATATTCGGATTTGTTTACGGTTCTGTCTTCGGATTCGAAGAGGCGCTGAATCCGATGTACAAAGCTTTGTTCGGACTTGACGAGAAGCCGATCAGCGTAATGGAACCGTCAACCACCAATACGATAATTTATCTTGCGGTCGGAATAGGACTTGTGCTTGTGACGCTTGCGATCATTCTCAATATTATCGTATCGTTTAAAATGCACGACAAAGAGAATGCCGTTTTCGGCAACAACGGTATCGCAGGTCTTGTTTTCTACGCAGCGGTTGCCGCGGCGCTTGTTTCTCAGATGATGCTTGGAGTTAAACTCACGACTCCGCTTTACATCGTGTTCCTCATAGTTCTTCCGCTTCTTCTCATTTTCCTCAAAGAGCCCTTCGGAAAGCTTTCCGAGGGAAGAAAAGACTGGAAGCCCGAGAGCTGGGGAGGTTACTGCGTTCAGAATTTCTTTGAGCTTTTCGAAGTTCTTCTGAGCTATGTTACGAATACAATGTCTTTCCTTCGTGTCGGCGCATTTGTTCTTGTTCATGCCGGTATGATGGAGGTTGTGTTTACGCTTGCCAATATGTCGAGCGGATTCGGATATATTGCTATCGTGGTGATAGGAAATATATTTGTTATGGCACTTGAAGCGCTTCTTGTTTGTATTCAGGTTCTGAGACTTGAATTCTATGAGATGTTCGGAAGATTCTACAGAGGCGACGGAAGAGCATTCAAACCTGTCACTTCTCTGATGGATTGATTTTATATTGTTTAACTGTAATTTCAGGAGGTTTTAATTATGGAATTTATTTTACTTGCTATACCTGTAGTTTTTGGCGTTTCGTCGGTTTATCTTGCAAACAGAGCGGTTCAGAAGGGCTGTAAGAAAAAGAAGGCTCTTTATATGCAGATCGCTTCTTTCTGCGCTGTTTTTCTTGTATGCTTCCTTTGTCCTATGGTTGCAAGCGCGGCGGAAACGGCTGACGCAGCAGCTCAGGCAGCAAGCTCCATGGGAATGGGACTTATCGGTGCAGGTATCGCGACCGGTCTTTCATGCATAGGCGGCGGTATCGCAGTTGGATACGCGGCTCCTGCTGCTATCGGAGCTACAAGCGAAGATCCGAAAAACTTCGGTAAGTCGCTTATCTTCGTTGCTCTCGGCGAAGGTGTTGCGCTTTACGGAATGCTCGTTTCTATCCTTATTCTTTCCAAGCTCGGTTAAGGATCTTCCGGCAAAGGAATGTGATTGAATATGAAATTTTATTTGATAAGCGACAACGTGGATACGCTCATGGGAATGCGGCTTTCGGGAATTGACGGGGTCGTTATCCACACCGAGGAAGAGGTTCGGAAAACTCTTGGCGAGGTCATGCAGCGTTCCGATGTTGCGGTAGTTCTTATGACGGCGACTCTCGTGGATCTTTGTCCGGAGATGATCATGGACTATAAGATGAACAGACGTCAGCCGCTGATCGTAGAAATTCCTGACCGACACGGCAACGGACGCACGAGTGATTCGATCACAAAGTACGTTCACGACGCTATCGGAGTAAAATTAGATTAACGGCGTTTATGACGCTGTATATGTCAAGATTGGGAGCGCATTGCTTATGATAGATGCAAACAGCAAAACAAACAGCTTCTTGGAGGCGATCGAGAAATACGCCGAAGAACAGAAAATTGCAATGAGAGCGGAGATCGAATCTTTTCGTGAGGAACAGCTGAAGCACGCGAACGAAGAGGGAACTGCAGCGGCATTTTCTTTCATTCAGAAGAAGAAGGCTGAGTTCAAGACCGCTCTGGCAAAGGAAAATTCCCTGAAAGAAACGGCTGTCAAAAGAGCGCTTTTTGAAAAGCGAAACAAGATGGCTGAATCTGTTTTCGAAGAGGCTGCCGAAAAACTCAGAGAGTTTTCAAAAAGCAAAAAATACGAAGCTTACATAAATAATTCTGCTAAGTCAATAAGTGAATATCTTGGCGGAAAGAGGTCGGTGGTTTATATTTCCGAAAACGATGAGAAATTTATTCCTCAGTTAAAGAAATATTTTGGCAGCAGTGAAATTGCGGTTGACAGCTCGATCAAGCTTGGCGGAATACGCTGCTTCTGTGAAGAGATGTCCATAATTGCGGATGAAACTCTTGACAGCAAGTTCGAAGACCGAAAGCGCATTTTCATTGAAACATCGGGCTTTACGGTTGAATAATATACCGCTCGGGGATATTCCTGCAGGGAGATGAAATGATTGGAAAAAAATGATGTAATTTTTGGTATAAACGGTCCTGTAGTTACTGTGAAAAACAGCAGAACATTTTCAATGATGGAAATGGTTTATGTCGGTGAACAGCGTCTTGTCGGTGAGGTCATCAAGATCACAGACAAGGCTACTACCATACAGGTTTATGAAGAGACAACGGGACTGAAGCCGGGGGATATAGTTGTCGGAACGGGCGCGCCGATGAACGTTCTTTTAGGCCCCGGAATTATGGACAATATTTTTGACGGCATCGAAAGACCTCTTAAAGAGATAGAAAAGCTTACGAAAAGTCCTTTTATCTCGAGAGGCGCGGCTGTTTCGTCGCTTGATCCCGAGAAAAAATGGGATGTTCATATCACCGTCAAGGTCGGCGATAAGCTCAAAGGCGGAGATATCTATGCGACGCTTCCCGAAACGAAGATAATCGAGCATCGCGTGATGGTTTCTCCGAAGCTCAGCGGAGAAGTCGTTAAGGTTGCCAAGGACGGAAAATACAAAATACATGATACGGTCGTTGTAATTAAAGATAAGGACGGAAAAAGGATAGATCTTACGCTCTGTCAGCAGTGGCCGATCAGAACACCGCGCCCGGTAAATAAAAAAATGCCTGCGGATATACCGCTTATTACAGGTCAGCGTGTCATTGATACGCTCCTTCCCATCTCAAAAGGAGGTACGGCTGCTATCCCCGGGGGATTCGGCGCAGGAAAAACAATGACTCAGCATCAGCTGGCGAAGTGGTGTGACGCGGATATTATTGTCTACGTCGGCTGCGGAGAGCGCGGAAACGAAATGAGTCAGGTTCTCCAGGAGTTCGGTGAGCTGATCGACCCGAAATCCGGAAGACCTATGACCGATCGTACTGTTCTCATTGCGAATACGTCGAACATGCCGGTTGCGGCTCGTGAGGCGTCCATCTATACGGGGATCACGCTCGCCGAATATTACAGAGATATGGGTTATCACTGCGC
This sequence comes from uncultured Ruminococcus sp., assembly GCA_902773045.1. Classification (GTDB taxonomy): domain Bacteria; phylum Bacillota; class Clostridia; order Oscillospirales; family Acutalibacteraceae; genus RUG592. The sequence continues at coordinate 24,274 of CACYDE010000116.1, forward strand.
TATCATGGCTGATTCAACTTCACGTTGGGCGGAAGCCTTGAGAGAAATATCGGGACGACTGGAAGAGATGCCTGCCGAAGAAGGCTTCCCGGCATATCTTCCTTCAAGACTTTCGGAATTTTATGAGCGTGCCGCGAGAGTCGAGAACCTCAACGGCAGCGAAGGTTCGGTTACGGTTATCGGAGCCGTTTCTCCTCAGGGAGCGGACTTTTCCGAACCTGTAACTCAGAATACCAAGAGATTCACACGCTGCTTCTGGGCTCTTGATAAGTCGCTTGCGTATGCGCGTCATTATCCGGCGATCAACTGGATGACGAGCTACAGCGAATATTTCACGGATCTTGATCCGTGGTTCGAGAATAATCAGGGAAGAGATTTCATTGAATACAGAAACAAGATAAACGCGATCCTTCAGGAGGAAAACAAACTGATGGAGATCGTTAAGCTGATCGGTGCGGACGTTCTTCCGGACGATCAGAAGCTTATCATTGAAACTGCGCGTGTGATTCGCGTCGGCTTCCTTCAGCAGAATGCTTTCCACAAGGATGACACATTCGTTCCTCTGGAAAAACAAAAATTGATGATGAAGACTATTCTTCATCTCCACGAGGTTGCGGAGGGACTTATCGCGAGAAATATCCCGATTTCAAGGATCACTTCTCTCGGTCTTTTCGACAAGCTCACTAAAATGAAATATGATATCCCGAATAACAACCTTGAGCTGTTCAAGAATTATGAAAAGGAAATTGACGAGGCTCTCAATTCCGCATTGACTGCCGAATTCAATTAAGCTTTTGACTCTATATGAAAGGAATGAAACGGAATGGTTTTAGATTATGTTGGCGTAAAAGAAATAAACGGTTCTCTCATCGTCCTTGACGGAGTTAAAGGCGCATTCAACGAGGAAATAGTGGATATCCGTCTTGACGACGGAACTGTCAGACAGGGAAGAATAGTTCAGATGGACGGCGAAAGGATCGTTGTTCAGGTTTTTGAAAGTACAAGAAATATTTCTTTGAAAAATACCAAAACCCGTCTTACTGCAAGACCCATGGAGATGCCGCTTTCGAAGGAGATCATCGGAAGAATTCTCAACGGATCGGGAAAACCCATCGACGGATTGGGGGACATTTATCCCGAAAAGAAAGCGAACATCAACGGAACGCCGCTCAACCCTGTTTCACGTGTTTATCCGAAGAACTATATAAATACCGGTATCTCAACGATCGATACGCTTATCACTCTTATCAGAGGACAGAAGCTTCCGATCTTTTCAGGTTCGGGTATGAAACATAACGAGCTTGCGGTTCAGATCGTTCGTCAGGCGAAAATCGCGGATGATGACGGAAAAGGATTCTGTGTCGTTTTTGCCGCGATGGGTGTAAAAAACGATGTTGCCGATTATTTCAAGAGAAGCTTTGAAGAGTTCGGCGTTATGAATAAGGTCGTAATGCTGCTTAATCTTGCAAATGACCCTATCATCGAGAGAATACTTACTCCTAAGTGTGCTTTGACGGTTGCGGAATATCTTGCGTTCGAGCTTGATATGCACGTTCTTGTAATTATGACCGATATGACCTCTTATGCTGAGGCGCTTCGTGAATTCTCCTCCTCAAAGGGCGAAATTCCCGGAAGAAAAGGATATCCCGGATATCTTTACTCCGATCTTGCTTCGCTTTACGAGCGTGCGGGAATGGTCAACGGAAGCAAAGGGTCGGTTACTCAGATTCCTATTCTGACGATGCCGAATGATGATATCACTCACCCGGTTCCCGATCTTACGGGATATATTACGGAGGGACAGATCGTTCTTGACCGTTCACTTCAGGGACAGGGAATTTATCCTCCGATCGATATTCTTCCGTCGCTTTCACGTCTGATGAAAGACGGTATCGGAGAGGGCTACACAAGAGCCGATCATCAGGCGCTTGCGAATCAGCTTTTCTCGTCTTATGCAAAGGTTATCGACGCGAGGTCGTTGGCTTCGGTTATCGGCGCGGAGGAGCTTTCTCCGATCGACAAAAAATACCTTGCGTTTGGCGAGAAATTTGAGGACAGATTTGTGAACCAGAAGTTCACGGAAAACCGTTCGATCGAACAGAGTCTTGATCTCGGTTGGGAACTTCTCGGATTTCTCCCGAGAGGTGAGCTTGACAGAGTTGACGACGCAATACTTGATAAATATTATAAGCCGCAAGAGGATTGATTTTTCGTTGAGAATATGTGAGGTGAGATAATTGGCTGCACAGGCAGTACCTACCAAAGGTAATCTGATGAACTCAAAGAAGTCGCTTGAACTTTCGAAGCTGGGATATGAACTGCTTGACAAGAAAAGAAATATTCTCATTCGCGAGATGATGTCTTTGATCGATCATGCCAAAGCGATTCAGGGGAAGATAGACAAAGCCTACGAAGAGGCTTATCTGGCTTTGGAAACGGCGAATGTAACGATGGGTTTCTGCGATCAGATCTCTCGCTCTGTTCCCGAGGAGGATTCATTGACTTTGTCATACAGAAGCGTCATGGGTGTTGAGATCCCGATAGTTGCGATTCAGGAGAAAGACGGTCTTGATCTTCAGTATGGCCTTTATACTACGAATTCGATTCTTGATGACGCTCAGCAGAAATTTATGGAAGTTAAATATCTGACCGCACATCTCGCCGAGATCGAAAACAGTGTTTACAGGCTTGCAAATGCGATCAGTACTACTCAAAGACGTGCGAATGCTTTGAAAAATATTATGATCCCGCGTTTCGAGGGAACGGTCAAGTATATTACCGATGCTCTTGACGAAAAGGACAGAGAAGAGTTTTCACGCCTTAAGGTTATCAAAAGACAAAAACAGGCTTTGGAAGAAAGCGAGCAATAAGTTAAATTCCACCTATCAAAATGCGATAGGTGGAATTTTCAAATATCGGATTTTTGATAGGGATTTTTTACCACAGATCGTTAACCTGTTGTACCGTTAATGTAAAATGTTAAAGGATTGATAATGAATTATGCTCAAAGGACTGAAAACATTAAAAAAAGATACCATAAGAAATGATATTATAAGCGGATTCATAATCGCTCTTGTTTCGATCCCCATATCAATGGGCTACGCTCAGATCGCCGGACTTCCTCCGCAGTACGGACTCTACGGTTCTGTGATTCCTGTGATCTTATTTGCGTTGTTTTCCTCATCTCCGCAGTACATCTTCGGAATTGACGCAGCGCCTGCCGCTTTGGTCGGCGGAACACTGGCGGGACTCGGGATCGCAAGCGGCTCGGAAGAAGCTATGGTTCAGGTTCCGATAATCGCATTTTTCACGGGAATCTGGCTGTTGATTTTTTATCTGATGAAATTCGGAAAGCTGACGCGATTCGTTTCCTCTCCTGTTATGGGCGGTTTCATAAGCGGAATATGTTCGACAATAATTCTCATGCAAATGCCTAAGCTTTTCGGAGGTCAAGCGGGAATGGGAGAGCTTCGTGAACTGATTCCACATATTATTTTCGAATTCAAAAGCAGCTTCAATTTAAGCTCAATACTTATCGCGGCTGTATGCATTACGGTGATCCAGGTTTTCAAAAAGATAATGCCTAAGTTTCCGGCGTCTGTGATCGTTATGATCGCTGCCGCAGCGATCCAGTATTTCACGGATTTTTGCGGAAAATTATCGGTCAATACTTTGCCGGCTGTTGAAAGAGGGCTCGGTAGTTTTTCTGTTCCCGATTTCACTTTGAATAATTCGTACACGGGTATTGTTTCCGGCTTTACGATTGCAATAGTTATCGCTGCGGAAACGCTTTTGGCAGAGCATAATTTTGCAGAAAAGAATGATTATATTATCGACGACGACAGCGAACTCCTTGCGTTTTCCGTTTGTAACATAGCGGCTTCTTTCATAGGAGTGCTTCCCGTTAACGGAAGTGTTTCGAGGTCGTCGATGAACGACCAGTTCGGAGGGAAAAGCCAGCTCACCTTATTGTTTGCGTCGGCAGTTATGGCTTGTATTCTGATCTTCTGCACAGGATTTATAAATTATCTTCCGGTTCCCGTTCTGACTTCTATCGTAGTCTGCGCTTTGTGGAGCGGAACCGAATTTCATCTTGCAAGACAGCTCAGAAGAAGCAGCCGTAAGGAGTATTATATTTTCCTCGGAGCATTTTTCGGAGTTCTGATATTCGGAACGATCTACGGAGTTGTGATCGGCGTTATCCTTTCATTTTTAAATGTGATTATCAGAGAAAGCGATCCTCCGACGGCTTTTCTTGGGGTTATTCCCGGAAGAAATCATTTTTATGATCTCGAAACATACGCCAAGGCTCGCCCGATAAAAAACGTTGTTATCTATAGTTTCAAAGGAAACCTCTTTTTCGCAAATATTGAAGGCTTTAAAAAAGATATAGAGAACTCGATCAGAGATGACACAAAATACATTATCGTAGACGCCGGCGGGATCGGAAGTCTTGACTCAACCGGTGCTGCGGCATTGGGATCACTTTACAAGCGACTTTTGAACCGAGGAATACAGCTGTTCTTCACCGAGCATATTTCTAAGGTCAACGAAGAGATGAGAACATACGGAGTTGGTTATATTGTTGAAAAGGGCGGAGTGAGAAAAACGATCTCGGACGCTCTTGCGGCGGTTGGCTACGTTCGTCCATATCCTCTTTGTGACGATTACGAAGATCAAAATGTAACCGATGATATGGCTATACTACAGGAGTTTGAATGGGCATTCGGGAACGACGCACAGCATTATATTGATATATATACTAAGAAAATTCTCAGTAATGCGAAAGCAATCGACCCCGATGACAGCCATGCTTCGGAAGAGTTCGAACATCTTTGGGACAGTGTTTCGCCTATAAGCGATCATATCCTTCTTGATTTTATGGAAAGAAAGTCCTCGGAACTATCAGAAAAATATGATATTGACGAAAAAACAATACGTTCGGTGATCCTCAATCACCGAGAGACTTTGGTCAAGGACGAGATATTCGGTCACAGTCTTTGAAAAAAACGCGGAGCATTTCACACTGTCTCCGCGTTTTCTTTTCATTAAAAACATGTTATTAACATGTTTTTAACGCTTTTTTCAAAGAAAATAAAGAGAATAATATTTTATCCTTATAGCCGTTCACGAAAAATAACTGCATGATTCGGTGCGTTTTCTTCATCATGGCTGTGGGTCATTGCCTATAATTTATAGCAAACCAAACAAATATCCAGACAAGTTCGACGCCCCGGTAAGCGCATAGCTGCGTTGTCGTCCTCGACATACGCCA
>CACYDE010000117.1 GCA_902773045.1 uncultured Ruminococcus sp.
AAGCGAAACGGGTTTACGAATAAAGTTGGTCAAAAACTAACCGTAAAAAACGAACTCTCGGTCGGGTTCGTAGAGTTATGTAACAAGTAAACTATCTACACGTGTTTAAAAAAAGGAGAGAGTATGGAGAAGACTAATGTTATGAGGATACTGGAACAGAAGAAGATCAGGTATGAAGCACATTGTATTGGGGATAATACGAAGCTGAGCGGCGTGGATGTCGCAAACGCACTTGGGAAAATGCCGGAAAGCGTTTTTAAAACGTTGGTGACTGTCGGGAAAAGCGGCAGTAATTATGTTTTTGTTGTTCCTATAAACGGTGAGCTTAATTTGAAAAAAGCAGCAAAGGCTGTCGGTGAAAAGTCGGTGGAAATGATTAAGCAGAGGGATCTTCTTCCTTTGACAGGCTACGTTCACGGCGGCTGTTCTCCGATAGGTATGAAAAAATTTTTCACTACGGTTGTAGATATTTCTGCCGAAAAACAGGAAATGATATGTTTCTCTGCGGGAAAAGTCGGATATCAGGTCGAATTGGATCCAAAGGATCTTTCACGGGCAATAAGATTTAAATTTGCCGATATTGCAGAGGGAAAGGTATAAAAGTATAGGCGTATACAGCACCGCCAAAATCACACCGCTCGTCAGATTGCAGGGTCGATGTGTTTTATAATTTATGCGCGGTTTTCGTTGATCTGTCGGATGAAGCTGCGGAATATCTGAATAGTATCGGATTTTTATAAATCCGGATAATAATTATTTGGAATATTGGTACGTTAGTTTGCTGTTTTAATATTATAAATAATGAGTTTAAAGAAAAAAGTTAAAAAATTATTAAGAATTTACGGATAGTTTATTGACGGAAAGCTTAATTTGTAGTATCATTGATTTTGAATTTGTTTAATGGAAATTCTTTATTTTTGTATATGGAGATTTGAAATATGAATATCATAATTGTAGGCTGCGGCAAGGTCGGAAGAACGATCGCCGAACAGCTAAACGGTGAGAATCATGATATAACCGTTATTGACAACAGGGAGTCCGTTATTCAGAGAATGACCGATAAACTGGATATTATGGGAATATGGGGTGACGGTTCAAGCCGCGAAATATTGCTTGAAGCGGGTGTTACGACAGCCGATCTTCTGATCGCCGTGACAGACGCCGACGAGCTTAATTTGTATATTTGTCTTCTTGCAAGCTGCTGCGGAGGAAAAAATAAGATCAGCACGATCGCCCGCGTCAGAAAGCCTCTTTATCATAAGGATCTTCAGGAAAGCAACAAGATGAGAGATTCGCTTGGATTGACCTTTGCGATAAATCCCGAACAGATAGCAGCTGCGGAAATGAGCCGCCTGATTCGCTTCCCGTCCGCAATAGAGGTGGATACTTTCGCTCATGAGGCTGCCGAGATATATACTTTTAAAATTTCCAGAGATTCTCCCCTTAGCGGAAAGAAAATATCCGATCTTGCGATTTTGAAAGGGAATATCAGAATATGTGACGTTGAACGCGACGAAACGGTGTTTATTCCCGGCGGTGATTTCGTGATCTCGCCAAACGACAAGGTTTCGATCGTCTGCACTCCGTCGAATGCGACAAAGCTTTTCAAGAAGCTCGGAAGCGGGAATGTTAAAGCAAAAAACGTTATGATAATAGGCGGAAGCAGAACGGCGTTCTATCTCGCTGAGCTTTTGACCGCAAGCGGCGTTGACGTCAAAATTATTGAAAAATCCGAAGCAAGATGCAACGAGCTTTCCGATCTTTTGCCCGACGCCATGATAATCAGAGGAGACGGAATGAATCAGGATCTTCTCAGAGCAGAGGGGATCGACAGCATGGATTCGGTCGTTACGCTGATGAATCTTGACGAGGAAAATATTATGCTTTCACTCTACGCTCGTCAGACAACGAACGCCAAGTGCATTACAAAAATAGACAGACTTGTTTTCGACAACATCGTGGATACGCTTCCGCTTGACAGCGTTATCCGTCCGAGAGAACTTACCGCCGAAGCGATCGTAAGATACGTCCGCGCGGTTAAGAATTCCGAGGGAAGTAATGTTGAAACACTCTACAAACTTAACGACGGAAAAGCCGAGGCGCTTGAGTTTAAGGTTACGCCTGACAGCAGGGTCGTTTCAAAGCCTCTGAGTCAGCTTCAGTTTAAAGAAAATATTCAGGTTGCGTGCATAACCAGAAAAGGCAAGGTTATCATTCCAAAGGGTGATGATACGATCGAACCGAATGATACTGTAATTATTGTAACTACCCATAAGGGTTTGCAGGATCTTGACGATATTTTGAAGTGATTTGTTGGAGTGTGTATTGTGAATACTAATCTTGTCAGATATGTCCTGGGCTGGGTTTTTGTAGTCCTGGGAATAATGCTTGTGCCGCCTGTTTTTATCGCGGTGGCACTGGGCGAAAGTGATTTTGTTTATTTCGGACTGATAGCCGTGAGCTGTCTTGTCCTTGGATTTGTCTCTTCGAGGTTCAAACCCAAGAAAACTCAGATGTACGCCCGTGAGGGATTTGTGGCATGCGCGCTGACGTGGATACTTATGAGCGTTGTCGGCTGTCTTCCGTTTTACTTGACCGGCGCGATCCCGAGATTTACGGACGCACTTTTCGAATCCGTTTCCGGATTTACGACGACCGGCGCTACTATTCTCGGAACCGATCGTCAGATCGAAGACCTGAGCTACAGCCTGCTCTTCTGGAGAAGCTTCACGAACTGGGCAGGAGGAATGGGAATCCTTGTTTTCCTGCTTGCCGTGATAACTCCGCTGAGCGGTCAGTCGAATATGTATCTTATGAAAGCCGAAAGCCCCGGTCCCATCGTCTCAAAGCTTATCCCCAAGCTGAGAGGAACAGCAGGTCTGTTGTATATTATTTATACGGCTCTCACGGTTTTGGAATGTATTCTTCTGCTGATAGGCGGTATGCCTGTTTTTGAAGCGGTTACGGTTTCGTTTTCCACTGCGGGAACGGGCGGCCTTTCGGTGAGAAACGCGGGAATTATGGCTTATGACGGTCAGTATTATCTTCAGGCGGTCATCACGGCATTCATGTTTATCTTTGCGGTTAATTTTACGGCGTATTATCTTATAATTACCAAGAAGATAAAACAGGTGTTTAAGATCGAGGAACTTAGATGGTATTTTGCTATATTTATCATTGCGGTGATCGCGATCGGACTTGATCTTACTCTGAACAAAACTTATGACTCCGCACTCGACTGTTGGCATCATACCGCTTTTCAGGTCGGAACGTTTATCTCTTCAACGGGATTTGCGACTGCTGATTTTGATCTGTGGCCGAGTTTTTCAAGAACTGTTCTGATGCTTGTTGCAATAATCGGCGCTTGCGCCGGAAGTACGGGCGGCGGATTCAAGGTCAGCCGTATCATAATCCTCTGCAAAGCAGTTGTCAAGGAATTCAGAATGATGCTTCATCCGAATTCGGTGAAGGCTGTGAAGATGGACGGAAAAACGATCAAGGACGAAACAATTCGTTCCACAAGCGTATATTTTACAATTTTCGTTTTTATTTATATCGTTTCGGTAACGGCGCTTTCATTTGACAAAATGGATTTTACGACAAATTTTACGGCGGTTCTTGCAACTCTAAACAATATGGGTCCCGGTCTTAACCGCGTCGGACCGACTCAGAACTTCTATGATTATTCTATCTTTTCAAAGTATGTTCTGATGTTTGATATGCTTGCCGGAAGACTTGAACTTCTTCCTTTGATCTTCCTGTTTAACCCGGCATGCTGGAAATCAAAATAATTTTTAATAATCATAATAATAAACACCTTGCGGGGGAATACTCCTTGTGAGGTGTTTTTATGAATATAGTGAAAAATGATACTGCTTTATGTACGAAAAAAAGGCTTTTTCTCCTTTTTATGCTGAATATGTCGGATTGGATATGCACATTATCACTGCTTGCAACCGGCGCTTTCGAAGAAGCGAATCCGCTGATGAAAAATGTCATTGAAAGTCCGTTTCTCGGCTTTTTTGTGAAAGTATTTCTTCCGCTGGTGTTTATACTTTTTGCTCTTTCGAAGCTTGCCGACGCTGATAAAAAACAGATATTGTTCTCAAACAATATCGCTTTGGCGGGAGTTTCCGTCTATCTCCTTCTGAATCTGTATCATATTGTATGTTTCACTATGCTGTATGTTTTAAGTATTTAAATATTATGTTTGTATAAGGTGGAATTATGGCTGTTTTGACTGTCAGCGGCCTTTCGAAAAAATTTGTTGAAAGGGTGCTTTTTGAAAATATTTCCTTTCACTTGGAAAAAGGTGACAAGGTAGGACTCATAGGAGCGAATGGAGTCGGAAAAACAACTCTCTTCAAGATCATCACAGGACGTGAAGAACCTTCGGGCGGAGGCGTTTCGAAGGAAAAAAACGTGACCGTAGGATATATGGAGCAGCATAGCTGTTCAACTCCGGACAGGACGGTCTATAATGAGCTTCTGAGTATCTTTGAAGCTCAGATCAAAGATGAAAAAAGGCTGGAGGAGATCGCGTTTCTCATCGAAAACAAAATCGGTGACACGGACGAGCTTGTTGCGGAGCAGTTCAGAGTCCGCGAGCGTTTTGAGCGCGAGGGCGGAATGACGTATGTCAGCAGAACGAAGGCGGCGCTCAGCGGTCTTGGATTTACTAATGATGAATTTTTTATGCCTACCGAAAAACTCAGCGGAGGTCAGCGTTCAAAGCTTTCTCTTGCGAAACTTCTTTTGAGCGGTTCGGATCTTCTTCTTTTGGACGAGCCTACCAATCATCTTGACATATCTGCGGTGAACTGGCTGGAAGGTTTTATCAAGGAATATCGCGGAACGGTTCTTGTCGTTTCTCATGACCGTTATTTTCTTGATTCCGTGACGAACAAAACCCTTGAGATCGAACACGGGCGATCACAAATGTACACGGGTTCTTACACGGAATTTATGGAGAAAAAACGCCGTCAGCAGGAAGCTCTCGAAAGACAGTACGAGAATCGGATCAAAGAGATATCACGTATCGAGGGGATCGTCGAACAGCAGAAACGATGGGGCAGAGCGCATAATTTTGTCACGGCAGCCAGTAAGCAGAAGCAGGCTGATCGGCTGAAAGAAGAACTTGTTCTTCCCAACAAGGAACTTGAAACGGTTCATTTTAAATTTACTCCGAAATGCGAAAGCGGCAATGATGTTCTGATCTGTGAGAATCTTTCGAAGTCGTTTGGAAACAAAAGACTTTTTGATAATGTAAATATACATATACGAAAAAATGAAAGAGTTTTTATCCTTGGGGAGAACGGCTGCGGAAAAACAACCTTGTTTAAAATTATTCAGAGAATGTATGAACAGGATCTCGGAAGCGTTACGCTGGGAGCAAACGTTGAAACCGGATATTTCGATCAGGTTCAGAGTAACCTTGACCTCGGAAAGTCGGCGCTCAACGAGATATGGGACGAGTTCCCGTATATGACGGAAACCGAGGTGAGAACGGCTCTCGGAAGATTTCTTTTTAAAGGCGACGAGGTCTTTCGTCCCCTCAGCGAGATGAGCGGAGGAGAACGCGCGAGGATCGCGCTTTTAAAGCTAATGTTAAAAGGTGCGAATTTTCTTCTTCTTGACGAGCCGACCAATCACCTTGACACATCATTCAGGGAGCAGCTTGAACAGACTCTGCTTGACTACACGGGAACTATGCTTATTATTTCTCATGACAGATATTTTATAAACAAACTTGCAGACAGGATCCTTGTTCTCGAAAAAGACGGCATGCGGGAATATCTCGGAAATTACGACTATTACATAGAAAAGACCAACGAAACCTTTGATAAGAGTATTTTCAAAGCCGTAAATCAGAAAACCGACAACTCCAAAAAAGTCAATGACTATAACCTTAAAAAGGAACGTCAGTCGAATCTGAGAAAAGCCAAATCGCGTCTGAAACGATGCGAAGAAAATGTTTCTCTTGCGGAAGAACGGACGGAAGAGCTTCAGGCGCTTTTGCAGAGTGAAGATGTTGCGGCGGATTACGAGAAGCTTGTGGAATTCACGAATGAATTGGAAGAACTCAACGGACGGCTTGAGAGCCTTTATGAGGAATGGGAAGAAGTTTCTTCCAAGATAGAAAGACTCGAAAACGAAGAATAAAAGGCACCACTAAATTAACTCGTTGTGCTATTATAGCAAACCAAACAAATATCCAGACAAGTTCGGCGCCCCGGTAAGCGCATAGCTGCGTTGTCGTCCTCGACATACGCCCGAAGGAAGTGCCCTTGGGGTACGCCAGTATGCCTTCGTCC
>CACYDE010000118.1 GCA_902773045.1 uncultured Ruminococcus sp.
AACGACTTTTCACCGAATCTGCTTGATCTTTTTCCGTCATAGTACACAAAAACACCTTGAAATACGTCAGTATTCCTGCGGTGCTTTTATGCACTCTGCCGAAAAAATCTACTGCGCATCTTCGGCACAATCTTTGTGCGGTATTGCCTTAACGAAAAAATTTTCCACATTCGAGAACACACAAAAAACACCGCTCGGCTTTTGTCGGGCGGTGTTGCCTTATAAATTTTACTACCCCTCAAAAAATGGCGCGGTACGTCGTTCTTACGGCATTATTCGTATAATTTGACTATCCGATATGAGATTTGCTCGTTTATAGGTTATAAAACAGGTTTGTATACCCATTTTATGATATTCAGCCTAAAACATTTTTTTGCGACAACCGACTGCGACAGTTTTATTTTGTGTTTGATGTTACAATATTTACACAAAAATCAAATAAATATTACAAAGCTGAAAGGATGTTGAATATGCGTACAATCCAGCTCAGAGGTCGGGAGCTTATCTATGACGCATTTCGAAAAGGTGCGTACAAAACCATTGTTTTGAATTTAGTCTACTTCATCAGCGGAGCGATCGTTTCACACGGAGCGGTTTTCGGAAGCTATGCCCCATTCGGAGCCGCGTTCTGTGCGGCGGTACCCTATGAAAATGCGTTATCCGCGTCACTCGGTTCAATTTTGGGTTATATAGTTCTTTATCCCAAAAGCAGCTTCCGTTATGCAGCGACAGTAGTCACGATCTTTGCACTGCGCTGGATGCTCAACGACATAAAAGCTATCAGCCGAAATCGACTGTTCGCGCCGATCGTTGCCATGGTTCCTCTCGCGTGTACGGGCGGCGTGATCATAATGGTAAGCTACAGAGGCAGCTCCGATGTTGTAATGTGTCTGATCGAAGCGCTTCTCGCCGCAGTGGGCGCATATTTCTTCAGCCAGTCGATCCTTCTTGCATCGGGAAGCAAAGGTATCTCTACATACAATCAACAGGAAATAGCTTGTATTGTGATGACCGCATGTATTTTTCTTCTTTCCGCAAACTCCCTGACTATCGGAGGGATCTCGGCAGGACGTATTCTTGCGGTCACTGCGGTTTTGTTCTGTGCATATTACGGAGCCGCGGCGGGAGGTTGTATCGGAGGTGTTGCAACGGGGATCGTTTTCGGGATAGGAACGGAAAAATTCGGTTTTCTTTCGGCATTTTACAGCTTTGGCGGATTAATGGCAGGACTGTTTTCTTACATCGGAAAAATCGGAACTGTGACGGCTTTCGTTGTCTGCGGGGGGATAATTTCCCTTGGCGGCGGCGTAACCGCTCAGACGGCGACAGCTTTTTATGAAGCGGTGATCGCGTCGATAATATTTCTCGCCGTTCCCAAAGAGATAGGAAACAGGATCGCTTCATTTGTTACGCCTCATACGGACACCGCGAACAGCGAGGGCTTGAGAAGATCTGTTATTATGCGTCTTGATTTTGCTTCCAAAGCTTTAAAAAATATTTCTCAGGCGGTGAATTCCGTTGCTGCCAAGCTTCGGGATTATTACTCCGAGGACATTGAAAGCGTTTACTCAAAAAGTGTGGAAAACAACTGTTCAAGGTGCGGAATGAGAGCTTTTTGCTGGCAGGACGTCAAAGAAAAAAAAGAGGACAGATTTGCGGAACTTACGCCTGTTTTGAAAAGCTGCGGAGAGGTGGACAGCTCGGATATCAAAAAACTTTTCAACAAAAGGTGTTGTAAAGCCGAGGAAATGGCGGAATCGGTGAACAGCAATTACGAAAGCTATAAAAGCTTCATCGCAGCGGAAGCAAGAGTTTCTCAGATCAGAGGGGTCGTTGCAGGTCAATTCAGCGGACTCGGGGATATCCTTCATGATTTCAAGGAAGAATTCGAAAGTATTGAAAGCTATGACGTCGCAGCCTCCGAAAGAGTCTGCGCACTTCTTAAAGCCAACGGTTTTGTTCCGATAGAATGCAGCTGCCGCATTGACAGACTCGGAAGAATGACCGTTGAGATCGAACTGGCGGACAACGACAGAAAGCTTCTCAAAAAAGGAAATATGGTTCGGGAGATCTCAAAAACCTGCGGAAGAAATCTTGATTCTCCGAAACTTACTGCGGTCAGCAACAGACTGAGGGCTGTCTTTTCCGAGAAAGCTAAATTTGATATTCAAATAGGTTCGGCACAGCATATCTGCAGCGGAGGGACTCTGTGCGGAGACAGCTTCAACTATTTCAATGACGGTCAGGGACGTTTCGTTTCGATGATTAGCGACGGAATGGGAACAGGCGGCAGAGCGGCGGTCGACGCAAGCATGGCGGTAAGCATAATGTCAAAACTTCTGAAAGTCGGCTTCGGATACGACTGCGCTCTGAGCGTCGCAAATTCCGCGCTTATGGTCAAATCTCAGGACGAATCGCTTGCGACAGTTGACATCGTGAGCATGGATCTGTTTTCGGGATACGCCGAGATAATGAAGGCCGGCGCGCCGATAACTTTTATCCGACGAAGCGGAAAGATCCTCAGATACGAACCGACCTCCCTCCCCGCCGGGATATTAAGCGATATCAAATTCACTCACGACGAGGTGGAGCTTGGTCACGGAGATATAATAATCATGCTCTCGGACGGCGCAGTTTCGATCAGTGACAAATGGATCGGAGCGATGATGAGGGATTTTGAAGGGGACGAGATCCAGGAGCTTGTCAACAATATTATAGACGAAGCGACTATCGGCAGCAAGCTTGGGCGTGACGACGATATCACCGTCATAGGGATAAGGGTAATTGAAAATTAGGAACTGTGAAGAAATAAATTTTCAATTTATGCTTAGGATAATTTGTTCTGAACAAGGCAAATTTTTGCAGGAATACTA
>CACYDE010000119.1 GCA_902773045.1 uncultured Ruminococcus sp.
CAAGAAAATTTAACGCAGTTCAGGGCAAATTAGACAAGCAGAAATGAAAAGTTATTTATAAACAGTTCCTTAGTCTGATTTCGCTGAGGTCAGTTTATTTTCTACACCAATTTGCTGCGTCAGCGACCAAAGGCTCTGCCTTTGGAAACCGCCAACTTTTGAAAAAGTTGGATCAAAACTTCAATATTGTTTTTAATAGCACAACGAGTTAAATTACAACTCGTCTTTTTCACTTGTATTATCGTTTTTGGTGTGATATAATTGTTTAAAACATTTAAAACGTGGAGGATGGGTCATGAAGAAAGCTTTAAAAGTGATATTAAAAATACTCAAATGGATATGTCTTGTGATCGTAACTCTTGTTGTGATCCTGTTGATCGTTCGTTTGATAGGTCAAAAGATAAACAGCAAAACGCCCGAAAACGGAATCAATGAAGAAATGTACATTGATGTAAACGGTCAGCAGCAATGGATAAGCATTTACGGCGAGAATAAAGATAACCCTGCAATGCTCTATCTCCACGGAGGACCCGGAAATTCCACAAGTTACGCAGACTGGGCGATAGTCCGCAAGCTTTCAAAGGATTATACCGTTATCAGCTGGGATCAGCGAAACAGCGGAAAAACATGGATCAAGGATCCGAAAAGTGAACCTATAACTCCCGAAATGATGAGGAGCGATCTGGAAGTCGTAGTTGATTATACGCTGCAGTATCTCGGAAAAGATACTGTCACGCTGCTCGGAATGTCATGGGGTACATATTACGGCTGTGATTACGCACTCAATCATCCGGATAAAGTAGACTGTATTATCAATCTTTCACAATGTGTGGACAACAGAGACGGTATGCTGGCTGTAAAAGATGAATTGCTGAAACGAAGCGAGGGCGACGCGGAAGATCATGAACTCGCCGAACAGTACGACCCTCTGCTTTTGTATGATCTGAGCGAAGAAGACAGCAAAGCGTTTGACGATCTCATGAATGCTTTGCCCGAAGAACGTCCCGCAATGCTTCAGAGCAATCCCAAATTACAGGAGATCATGGAGAAATTAAGAAACCAAAGCGAGATCATGAACCGGCTTTATGACAAGTATATGCCCGATGACGAAAGCGTGTTTGACTCGGATATAAACATCATAGCGGCAGTATACTTCTGTCCTTATTATTCTCTCTCGGATCTTTACAAAATATCACGTTATGGCGAGAGCAATAATTTCGAGTTGGATAATCAAAAAGCTTTCTACACCACGTTTTCTTTGAAAGACAGAACCTCTTACGAAATGCCTTTCTATGTTCTTCAGGGTGACGACGATGATTACGGTGATATTGTCAAAAATTATATGGACAATGTAACCGCGCCGGACAAAGATCTGCAGTATATCGAAGGCGGTCACATGTCAACAATGCTGCAGACCGAAAAAATGACGGAATTTGTCCATGGGATCTCTGAAAAACAAAAAGAGTTAAAATAAGCCGCGGACAGTAATTTAAAAGCCGAAAAAACATAAGGAGCGCATTGACATGATTATTGATTTTAATAAGACAGAAGAAACGAGAATTCCCGAATTCAAAGGCGGCAAGGGAGACACGATCGCACGCATGCGCGTTGATGAACTCGGAAAGATAATGTACGGAAGACTGGAGCCGGGGTCGTCCATCGGTTTTCATGCTCACGAAACAAACAGCGAGATAATATATATACTCAGCGGCAAAGCGGATTTTCTGTATGACAACACAACAGAAGAAGCTGCGGCGGGAGAATGTCACTACTGTCCGAAGGGTCACAGTCATTCGATGATAAACAACGGCAGTGAGGAGCTTGTTTTCTTCGCCGTGGTTCCCGAGCAGTAATAAAAATACATATCATAACAGCAAAAGGCTCTCGGAAAGTTCCGGGAGCCTTGATTTATGGATTTTTAAAGCAATACCGCAGACCGATCGAAACGTTCTGCGCTCCTCTTTGATGTGCAGTCAGATTCGGCATGATCTCAGTGCGGTATTGAATTTATTTTCTTTTGAAAAGCGTTTTTAAAAGAAAGGCTGCGGAAAGCAGGACAGCCAAGCCCGAAACGGAAATTATGATTATTTTCGCAGGGCTTAATTTTTTTTGGGGAGTCTCACGAACGGCGGCGGTCGGACGATCGTCCGAAGTATCGTTCATCTTTTCCGAATCCGCATGATCGGAAGTCTTTTCAGCGTCGGAGTCACTGTGGGAAAACGGATGAGAAAAATCAGGTTTGTCAACCGGGTTCTCATCGTACCAAATGCTGGTTGTATTAGTCAACCAATAAAAGTGATCTGCTATAATAACTATATGTTTGTCGGGAGACCAACTTCCGTACACGCTCTGACCCGATAAAGCTATTACTTCTTTAAGATCCGTACAACCTTCAAACATTCCGAGATCTACCGCCGTTATTTCGTTCGGAAGGGTAACACTTCTCACCTCGGAGCAGCCATCGAATGAGCCGCTCCAAATCTCCGTAAAATCGTCCGACAGTATAACTATTTTGTCATGCCCCTTGTATTTTACGAAACAGTTATTTAAACTTACGTAATCATCACTCGACGAGCTTATATACTTCTCAAGCCAAGGCGTTGAAACAAAAACATCGTGACCCAGTTTCATATCCGAATCGGGCAAAGTTATATCCGTGAGAGCCGTACACCCTTTAAAAGCCTCCTCTCCGATAAATTCAACAGAAGAAGGAATATTTATTGATGAAAGACTCTCACAAGATGAGAATGCTTTTTCGTATATCCTTATTAAACTTTTGGAAATCCTTATACTTTTCAGCGATGAGCACCAATAAAATGCGTAATCACCGATCTCCTTGACGCTGTCGGGCATATCGATACTTTTTAATTCCGAGTTCTCTCTAATCCTACTACTGCCTGATTCTTCATCAGCAAAAGCGCAGCGGTAGATTACTTTAACGTTGTCCGGAATTCTTACGGATTCATCATGTCCCTTATATTTTAAAAGAACTGAGTTTCCAAACATTACGAAATCATCGGAACAATCTTCTATGTAATTTTCATACCAAGAAACATCTGAAAAAGCATCATCTCCGAGGTGTTCTATCGAATTTCCGACAGATATATTTTTAAGCTCGCTGCAGCCTTCAAATGCCCTGCTTCCGATACTTTTAACCGATTCCGGAATATTTATACGAGTTAAATTTTTGCAGTCAGCGAAAGCAGAATTGCCGATATATGAAACGGAGTTACCAAGCTTTATGTCGAATATGTTGTCACAGGATTCAAAAGCGGCATAGCCTATTTCCTCGACCGTATCCGGAATAATCACTTTTTTGAGATTATCGCAATTCTCGAAAGCGTCCGGCCAGATCTCCTTAACGCCGCTCGGGATCGTGACCTCAGTTATGCTGTTATTTCTCGAAAAAGCTTCCACTCCGATAAGCGTAACCGTTTTTCCGTCAATGGTTTCGGGAATAGCAACATTTTTTTCCGATCCATGATATTTTCCTATCATCAATTCGCCGCTTTCGGAATAAGAATATTCATATGAACCGAATGTTCCGGAGCCTGCGTATTCCCACGAATATACTGACTTTATATCGTCATCTACAGATTTAGAATATGCACCGCTGCCATCGCCATTAGACGGTACATAATAATCATAACCTTCACCTCTTCTCCATGTATAACCGCTTGTGTCGAGGTCTGTATCTTCGTCCGACTCATACGGCGAGTCACTGCTTGCGGACGCCGTTATAAAAGTCATTTGTGATGTTATCAAAACTAATAATGCGATGCATGCAGAAAACAATTTTTTTCGCATTTCTGATCTCCTTTCCGGATCCAACCTATATTTCACCGGTAATCACCCCAATTTGGCTGTGATATTTGAATTGTTGACATCGGGAAGACTGCCGAATTCACAGGTCGTCATTCCGGACTTTAACTCATTGATTTTTTGGTCATATTCACTCTTCGAGATCTCCTGATCATCCATCTTATAGACGATCGGACTTTCTCCCGAAAGCGCGTTATCGGAAAAGGTGTGAACATATTGGCGTTCTCCGTCAATAATGCTTGTAAAACCGGTTGAATTATAGCCTTGTCTCAGGGAATACCCCATCATCAGATTTCCTTTTTCCTTGTAGTAAAAAGTTCCGTAAGCGCTGACTCCTCCAACGCTTTTAACTTCGTTGTCATAAATCGTATACAGTGTTCCGCTTCCGTTTCCGACAAGCGTCTGAGTCACGACAAGCTCGGGGATATCGTCCTCGTCGATGTATAGCAATCCGAAATGATAGCCCGGCTGAGCAGCGTAATCCGAAAGGAGATCTCTGTAAAGCGATCGCCAGTCTGCCGGTTCGGGAGCCTTCTCCGAATCCGAGGACTTCTTTTCTTCCGAATCCGTTTCGCTTTCGGGTTCATCCTCATCCGGGATCCCCTCATCCGGGATCCCCTCATCCGGGATCCCCTTTTCCGGGTCATAAGCAATAAATCTGATCTCCCCGTCGTGCCACTTGCCGGATGAAATCTCGTCCTTTACGTTCTTCCAGCTTTCATTGTCCTCGGGGTAATATAGCGCGGCATTTACATCGTAGAAAATATTTTCCGCCAACGAAGGCTTATCGCCCTTGAAAATTATACTTTCAAGATTACGGCACGAAGCAAAAGCGTCCTCACCGATCGCTTTCACGCTTTCCGGGATCTCTATACTGTTCAAAGAATCGCATTCCAGAAACGCAGCTTCTCCTATTCTGTCGATACCGTCGTTAAGTTCGACATCGTTCAATGAATAGCAGCAGATAAACGTCCCGTCGCCTATTGAAGTTACGCTGCTCGGTATAACTATGCTTTCAAGTGAATCGCAGTGAAAGAACGAAAAATCCCCTATTTCCGTGACGCTGTCCGGGATCTCGACGGAAGCCAGATCCCTGCACCAAGCAAACGCTCCTATGCTTATATCGGTCACACCGTCCTGAATGTAAATATCGGTTATATGTTTATCGTTAGTATAAAATTTCTGCAGAGGAGGCTGGGAATTATTTCCGGATATACTGCCTTTGCCGCTGCTGGCACCCACCGCATAGCTTTGACTTTTGCCGTGATCTGTGTCTTTATTTAAATTATAATCAATACTCAAAGATCTTGTTCTCATTTTACCTTCGCCGTATACGTACAAATGACCGTTTCCATACAAACTGCATATTACATTATCGTCTTGTCGTCCAAAGCTCCCCGTTTCCAAAGGTTTTGTAACTTCGTCAAAGGGCAGTGACTCGGTTTGAGGCGCACTTTCGCTGTCCGATGAGTTTTCCGACCGAAGATCACTTTCATACTCATAAGTATCGGAATCCGGTGAAATTGAAACTTCTTTCTCCTCATTCGAATGGCAGCCGGAAAGGGAAAGGAGCAAACTTAATGCAAGAATAATAACTTTTTTCTTCATATCAATACCTCTTGTCGTTCAATTTTGAACGTAAGTAAAAATACGTTTGTTTAAAAATATACTTTAAAATCATTAATATTTTACCAAATATTAATGTCGGTGTCAATATTTTTTGATATATTGTTCACTGATTTTGAAGAATTTATAGCAATCCAAACAAATAGACGGACAAAAGGAGACGATGCCGGTGAGTGCAGAGCAAGGCGGAGGACGAAGGCATACTGGCG
>CACYDE010000120.1 GCA_902773045.1 uncultured Ruminococcus sp.
AAAGCACCGCAGGAATACTGACGTATTTCAAGGTGTTTTTGTGTACTATGACGGAAAAAGATCAAGCAGATTCGGTGAAAAGTCGTTGACGGTCTTTGTGCGGTGTTGCCTTAAACCTATTGACAATACAAATCAAACGTGTTATATTTATTTTGCACTAATTGTAGTAATACAAACGTCTCTGGCATGATTCATATTTAAGAAAAGGAGGTTTTGATTTGTTTACTATTAATTATCAAAGCAGAGAACCGATTTACGAACAGCTTTACAACAATGTGATCCGTTTGATAGGGATCGGAGTTCTTTCTCCTCACGAGAAGCTTCCCACGGTTCGCGCCATGGCGCAGCAGCTTGGGATCAACCCGAACACGGTTTCAAAATCCTATCAGATGCTTGAACAGAGTGGTTACATCTATTCAACAGTCGGTAAGGGTTCTTTCGTAGCCGACAATTCATCGGTTCTGAACAGCCATCGGGAGGAAACCAAAAAAAACCTTTCAAAAGCTCTCAAACAGGCGTCCGATGTCGGAATTACGAAAGAAGAAGTCAACGCTATGATGAATGATATCTATCTTGGGGGTGACGGCAAGTAATGTTGGAAATAAAAAATGTTACAAAAAAATTCGGCGAGAAAGTCGCTTTGAACGGACTTTCCTTTAACATTCCCACAGGTTCGGTCTTTGGTCTGATCGGTTCAAACGGTTCGGGAAAATCCACTCTTCTGAGAATCATCTCGGGAGTCTATGAGCCGGACGGAGGAACGGTCGAGATCGACGGTGAGAGCACATTTGAAAATCCCGGAGTTAAGGCTCAGTGTTTTTTTATTTCGGACTTTCCTTATTTCTATAATAACTCAACGGTCGCGAATCTCGCTGCTCTTTACAGGGATATCTACCCGAAATGGGACGAAGATAAATTCCAGAAGCTCTGCTGCATTTTCCCGATCAAAACGAATGACCGTATCATAAACATGTCCAAAGGCATGCAGCGTCAGGCGGCTTTAATGCTGGCTTTATCGACCTGTCCGAAATATCTTATGCTTGACGAGATATTTGACGGTCTTGACCCGGTAGTTCGTCAGCTTATCAAAAAACTTCTTGTCGAGATGGTGACGGAAAATGAATCAACGATCATCATCGCCTCCCACAATCTCAGAGAACTCGAGGACGTATGCGATCACATCGGTCTTATTCACAGCGGCGGAATTGTTCTTGAAAAAGAACTTGACGAAGCGAAGCTTGGGATCCATCGTGTTCAGGCAGTCTTCGACCGTGAGATCGGAGAGGGTCTTTTCTCCGAGCTTAACGTTGTTAAAACTCAGCGTCAGGGCAAACTTCTGAATATGACGATCAAAGGAAACGCAGAGGAGATAGAAAAAACCATTATGGCTCTTGGACCGGTATATATGGAAATGCTTCCGCTTACTCTTGAGGAAGTATTCATCAGCGAAATGGAGGTGGTAGGATATGACATCGACAACATTATCAAGTAAAGAATTTAAAACGCTGTTCAAGTGGGCGTTCCGAAGAAACCGCACCATCATGATCATATTCTCCGTTCTTCTGGGAATAGGACTTGTTCTTGATCTATATTCAATGACTCTTTCGTTTGGCGGCTCAGGCAGTGAGGTAGCTCCGGTGACGATCTGCGTCTTTGAAGTTATGGCTGCGTTTTTCACTTATATTTCCTCACTGAAAACATTTTCGTATCTCCACAACAAACGATCGGTCGATATGTTCGGTTCGCTTCCGGTGACGCGCCCGACGCTGATGATCTCCCATCTTCTCGCGGGGATCACGTCTGTTGCGATCCCGTTCACAGCCGGGTCGCTTCTGGCGATGGGCATTACGGCATTTTCCGGCGAATATTTTACGGATTGTGTTTTCATGATATTCACAACTCTTCTGATGATCGTCTCGGGATATACTTTCACAGCTCTCGTGGCTCATTGCTGCGGAACAATTGTCGACACGGCAATAGTAACGTTCCTTTCGAACTGTATCTGGTGCGGAATTATTGCTCTGTACTTTGGAATGGTAACTGAAATGATCCCCGGAACGGATTTTGAGTCCGTAATTTATACGCCGCTGCTCACTGCCGCCGCACCTTACGCATTCAGCGTAATGGATCTTGTTTTCTTTGAAAACACCAACGAAACCACGATCATAGCTTCGATCGTGTGGCAGCTGCTTCTTACTGCAGGGATTTTCATGCTTGCGGTCTATGTTTCAAAAAAGAGAAAAGCCGAAAGCTCTCAGAACGGTTTTGCTTTCCCGTGGCTGCCTATGGTGATAAAAGCCGGCGCTTCGGTCGTTGCGGGAGCATTCATAGGATTTGTTGCGGCAGAAACGTCCTACAGAGGATTTTCGAATATGTATGTGTTCGCGTTTTGGTATGTGATCATATCCGCGGTAGCGTTCGTTATTCTCCACTTGATCTTCGCAAGGGGCTTTAAAGGAAAGTTTTTATCGTCTGCCATTGTTTACGTCTGCACGACGGCGGCCGCGATAGGCTTTATCTTTGTCATGACAACGGGCGTCGGGATCGACACCTACGTTCCCGCTCCGTCAACGATCAAGTCGGTTGAATTTAATTATACGGAATTCAAAGAGCCCGAAAACATCGAGATCATAACCGAGATACATCAGATCATCGCGGACAGTATAAGAGAAGTTGAGGAATACCCTTATTATATCGGTTACTACAATAACGACGACTATACATACGCCATTGATGATGTATCCGAATACAAAAGCTACGATGAGTACGCCTACGACGGAACTTACAAAAGCAATGAGCTGACTTCGCGGACTCTTTACCGTTATGTTGATGATGCAAGCTTTGATTTTATATATAACCGTAAAGTCGGATTTAAAACAAGCCGTTCCTACTATATAAGTGGCTATTTCCCGTCGACAAAGATGAAAAAAGGTTATTACGACTTGGAAAGACTCGATGAACTTCTCGAAACGCTTTACAGTTCGGAAGAATATAAGAGAGCCTGCTATCCGGAGCTTTTTGATGAGAATGCACTTGATGAATATGAAGTTCCCACAGCGGTGCTCACCTACTATGTGTATTTAGGGGATGAATACGATTACACATGGGGTTACTCATATGATAACACCTCGGTGGGCAGAGCCGACCTTCCTACGGACGATGATTTCATCAGAGGTCTTTGCGCAGCACTCCGAAAGGACATTCTTGCGGATCAGCATTTTGCGAAATCACCTTCGGTGACTTATGACATGACTTCCGGAGACGAGATCATCAAACTGGATCTCAGAATCAGAAAATTGGGGCGCGTCCGCTATGATTCGGACTCTTCGACTTCGAAATATTTTACGGTCAAGAAGACATATTCGAATACGCTTGAATACCTCGATGAACATCACATCGAAAAGCAGAAAGTAAATTACGATATTCTTACCGATTTTGATTCCGATTACATTGATTTTGGCATGACAGGCAGTTACAGATATCTCAGGGATCATGTGAAAGCGTCTGCCGAAACGATGCTTGAGGATGCATGGGTCAAAGTCAACGGTTATTGGAATTATGACGAGATCCACAAATATTACGATGAGTATCTCAGCCGGCTGCTGAGCGAAACGAGCAAGCTCTACAGCACCTACTATCCGAGTGACGAAGACTATTTTGCGAACATTTACGATCCTGATTACGAGAATGATTATATGAGGATAACAGGAACCTACCCCGAATATATGCAGCTGGAGGATATTATTATTACCGACCTCGAGGCTTTCTCGGAAGATTATGTGGAATCGCTTGGATCTTCTGCGGATACCGAAAAGGATCCGACTTCCGCCGGTGATATTTCTTCGGACTCCGATAATATCGTTTCGGATAACGGCAGTGAAATCGAAGGAACGACGGACAGCGACATTTCTTCCGACTCCGATAATAAAAACACGGTCAGCGCTTCGGATCAAAAGACGTCTTCGGGGGAATTGATCTGATCGTTGGCTGCAATTATGAATGTATCGGGCTGTATTATATTTAACAGCGTATTACTTCAATTAGGAACTGTGAAGAAATAAATTTTCAATTTATGCTTAGGATAATTTGTTCTGAACAAGGCAAATTTTTGCAGGAATACTAACG
>CACYDE010000121.1 GCA_902773045.1 uncultured Ruminococcus sp.
CATACTGGCGTATGTCGAGGACGACAACGCAGCTATGCGCTTACCGGGGCGTCGAACTTGTCTGGATATTTGTTTGGTTTGCTATAAGAACAATTGATTACAATAGCAATGGGGATACTGAATAGTTACAATTTGACAATCTTAGTATAATGTGATATATTTATAATGTTAGTTGCAACTTACTCAACTAAAGAGAGGTGCCGCACATGAGTATATCGGGTTAATATTTCTATAAAATCGTAAGAATAATATGCCTTGGCAAAGATACCTTCGAAAATCTTGAGGCAAGCAAAAGAAGGCTTGAATAAAACGATTTATAGATCAAACACCATATAATTTTTATAAAGGGATATAAATTTCAGAAAGGTATGCAAAGAATATGATCACAACTATTATACTTGCAATAATTATGATGGCGTTGTTGTTTCTGATGATTTGGTCGGCAACGGCAACATTGACTTACAAAGGTCTTGCGGATTTTTTTCCGGAGGACGTAAAGGAAAGACTGAAACCGAGGCTGGATAATCTTTCGATGAGCGGAAAGCGGATCGTAGGTGGGATCATTCTCATTGTAATTGTACTTATGATGATAGGCGTTTTTATTTACGGAGGTATTGACGGCATCAGAAACGACTACGGTTTTGGGCAGTTTTTTGCACGTTTTATAATGATCGGAGCAGGGGTGAAGGCGTTTGATATTATCGGTCTTGATTTTTTTCTGCTGACAAAAACGCATTTCTTTCAGCATTACTTTCCGGAAACAGAGGGGTGTGAGGGATGGAAGAAATTCGGTTACAACAGAAAAGAGCAGATAAAGCAATGCGTAATGATCCCGATATGCTGTGCTGTTACTGCGTTGATGTTCACATTTATTGATTAAGGGGGTGTATCACATGACTGATAAATCAAAAGATCATCTGCCTATGTATGGAGTGGGACCCATATATGTTTATACTATCGCTGCGTTTACAGCAGCGGCATATTTTTGCCGTAATCTTCAAACTCTTTCGGGAGGAAACATAAAATCAAGCAAACTTCCGCTTATCATCATTGGCGCCATTATGATCATTGTCGGAATTTATATGTGGATACAAGCGGTTGTTATTTCTAAAGTCGGTAAGGGTATAGAGGAAAACAAGCTTATTACTACGGGAGTTTATGCTTGGGTACGCAATCCGATATATTCTGCGTTTATGATTTTATGTTCGGGAGTTATTATGATGATAGGCAATGTTTATTTTTTTATACTTCCGTTTGTTTATTGGATGTTTATGACAGTTCTTATGAAGAATACGGAAGAAGTATGGCTGTCGGATCTGTACGGCAAAGAATATGAGGAATACTGCAAGAGGGTGAACAGATGCGTTCCGTGGTTTCCGAAGAAATGTAAAGAGGAGAAGTGTTGATTATGACAAGTGTAAGATATAAACTTACCGAGCTTATGTTCAGAAGCATGGTCAAACCCATGATCAAGAAAATATCAAGTGATCCCGATACTTATTTTGAAAAGGTCAGAGAGCAGCAGAAAAAGAGCAGTTTGCCTCTTAAGTCTCTTCATAAAAAATATAAGTTCGAGGAATGCAGCGAAAGTGGAACGGCTTACTATGCGCTTCACAGTAAAAAAAGGCAGCTCCGGGAAACTTGTTTTGTATTTTTTCGGAGGCGGCTTCACGATGCCGGGGAATGGCGGTGATTTTGAGTTCGGACAGGATATGGCTGATAAAACAGGCTCCGATGTTTGGCTTGTTTGGTATCCGCTTTTACCTGATGCGAGTGCTGCCGAGATAGTAAAGGCTGCAGTAAATGTGTATTCAAAAGCGGTCACAATGTATAAGCCTGAAAACATTTCCCTTTTTGGACTTTCTGCAGGTGCGGGTTTGAGCCTTGCGGTTTGTGTCCATATAAAAGAGAAAAAAATGAATCTGCCGCTTCCGAAGAAGCTGGTACTGTTTTCGCCGACTGTGATGCTTCCTCCGAGTGAGGATCATCAAAAAAAGATGATAGAACTTGCGAAAAATGATTGCGAGTTTCCGCCCGAGTTTATGAACATAATGATACGATTTCCGAAAATAGCAAAAACAGAAGGATGTGATTATCTTTTTAGTCCTTCAAACTACAGCTGGAGCGGATTCCCTCCAATGTGCGTGTTCTATGGAAGCGACGAACCTCTCTCGCCACAGCTTGATGTTATAAAGAGCAAGTGCAGATCAGACGGTGTTATGCTTGAAACACATATAGGTGAGGGAATGATGCATTGTTGGGCAGCAGCAGATTTTCTTCCCGAAGCACATAAAGCAAGGGCTGAGATATATAAATTTATTATAGCAAACCAAACAAATATCCGGACAAGTTCGACGCCCCGGTAAGCGCATAGCTGCATTGTCGTTCTCGACATACGCCCATTGGCGCGTGACCTTGGGGTACGTCAGTATGCCTTCGTCCTTCGCCTTGCTTTGCACTCACCGGCATCGTCTCATTTTGTCCGTCTATTTATTTGGATTGCTATAAGTCAACACCGCACTGAACCGTCATGTGATCTTTGTGCGGTATCATCTTGAGCTTCTGATTTATAGTTACAATAATAAAACAAAAAAGAATCAAAAAAGCTAATATTTTGAAATGTGACTTAAAACTATTGACAAACAGGGAAAATAAGTTTAATCTATTAATAGTGATTGCAGTTCATCGGTAGGTAAGGCTACCATAGGGATACGGGTTGCTGCCGCAAAGTAGTGGAGACACTATTCGTAGGCCAACAGGGAGCATCGAATTAAGGTGCTACTTAACGCAATTTCATTGCCCTGTGATGCTAAAGCTTGAACGATTGTGACTTTCTGTTGCGGTTATTTTCGCTGTGAAACATGTTTCGCCTTGCCCTCATGAACGAGTGCAGGGCTTAATTTTTTCCGAGGGGGTATGTTTCATGGGCGAAACAGAAAAAGAAAAGAATGCGGAGATTGAGGAGCTTGCACAAAAAGTCCCCGAGTTTATTTCACAAAGAAAATATTCCGAGCTTAAAAAAATTCTCATAGAAATGAATCCTGCCGATATCGGTGATCTGATGGAAGAACTTCCAAGAGAAAATCTTCCTCTCGTTTACAGGATCCTCCCCAAAGAGATTGCAAGCGAAGTTTTCGTATATATAGATTCCGACACGCAGGAGCTTTTGATAACCTCATTCAGCGACAGCGAGCTGAAAGAGGTCATCGACGATCTGTATGTCGATGATACCGTAGATATTATCGAGGAAATGCCTGCGAATGTTGTAAAGCGTATCCTTAAGCATGCCGACCAGGATATGCGAAACGAGATCAACAAGATACTGAAATATCCCAAGGACAGTGCGGGTTCGGTGATGACCACGGAGTATGTAGACCTTAAGGAGAATCTGACGGTCGAGGACGCGTTTCTTCGTATCAGACGAACTGCCGTTGATAAGGAAACAATTTATACGTGTTACGTCAAAGACGACAACAGAAAGCTTATTGGACTTGTAACGGTGAAGGATCTTCTGATGGCTGATTATCAGGAGAAGATCAGCGACATTATGGAAACAAACGTTATCTCCGTCAATACGACAGACGACAAAGAGTCAGTGGCGAATATGTTTACCAAGTACGATTTCCTTGCTATCCCTGTCGTTGACAACGAGGGAAGATTGGTCGGAATAGTAACGTTCGATGACGCTATGGACGTCCTCCAGGAAGAAACTACGGAGGATATCGAAAAGATGGCGGCTATCTCTCCGACCGACAAGCCCTACATGAAAATGTCGGCATTCGAGCTTTGGAAAAAAAGAATTCCGTGGCTGCTTCTTCTCATGATCTCTGCAACGTTCACCGGAATGATAATTTCATCTTTTGAAGAAGCCTTAGCCAGCTTTGTTGTTTTGACGTCATTTATTCCCATGCTGATGGACACGGGCGGAAACACGGGAAGTCAGGCTTCCGTTACCGTGATAAGAAGTATTTCACTGGGCGATATAGAATTCAAAAATATGCCGAGAGTCGTCTGGAAAGAGATAAGAGTCGCAGTTCTCTGCGGCATAACCCTTGCCGCGGCAAACTTTGTGAAACTTCTGACGATCGACAGGCTTATTCTCGGGAACGGGGATATAACGGTTCAGGTCGCGCTGGTGGTTTGTCTGACGCTGATTCTGACCGTTCTTTGCGCGAAAGTCATCGGCTGTACTCTTCCGATGTTTGCGAAGAAGCTTGGATTCGACCCGGCGGTCATGGCGAGTCCGTTTATCACAACGATAGTTGACGCGGTTTCGCTTGTCGTATATTTCAGGATCGCAACAATGTTCCTTCATATCGGTGGATAAATCAAATTGACAAACTCCTCCCGGGAAAGGAGGAGCTTGTTTGGCTGAGAAACGTATAAGGGTTTTAATACGTTCTCCGAAAGCAGCTTGTTGGACGTCAGATCTGGAAGTTGGCGTTTGCGGTGCGGTTGGTGAACTGCATCTGTTCATCACTGCGATTCTTTCGGTTCTTCTTTTTTCCCTTTGACTTTGACTGCTGTTGAGACTGCTGCTCATTCTGATTTGTGGACTGTTCGTTTTTATTCTGATTATTCATTGATAATCACCTCCGTTGTAAATATTATGGCCTTAATTAAATTTATTATTCACAGGATAGATGGGTGTGCTTATGAAATATATTCCTGAAAAATTTTTAGATCAAATGAAAGATCTTCTTGAGCCGAAGGATTTTGCGGATTTTCTTGAAGATATGGAAAAACAGCCGTACAGAGGGATCAGAGTTAATACGCTTAAGTGCGGCGCGGAAAAGCTTATGGAATATCTTCCATTTAAAATGGAAAAGACGCCGTTTTCACAAGACGGTTTTTATATCCCGTACACAACGGAAAACATCGGGAACGATCCATTTCATCATGCAGGCGCTTTTTATGTCCAAGAGCCCAGCGCGTCTTCCGCTGTAACTGTTCTTGATGTTCGGAAAGGCGACCGTGTTCTTGATCTCTGCGCAGCGCCGGGTGGAAAATCCACTCAGATCGCAGCGGCTCTCGGTTCAACGGGTCTTCTTTGGAGCAACGAGATCGTCAGAAGCCGCGCGAATATACTCCTTTCAAATATTGAACGAATGGGGATCTCGAATGCGGTGGTTTCAAGCTGTCACCCCGAGACGCTTTGCTGCGGATTGGAGGGTTATTTTGACCGCGTTCTTGTTGACGCGCCTTGTTCCGGGGAGGGAATGTTCAGAAAAGACGAGACTGCGCCGCAGGAGTGGTCTCTGGAGCATTCGGCTGCCTGCGGAGAACGTCAGCTTTCTATCCTTGAAAGCGCGTCGAAGGCTCTTAAAAAAGGCGGGATCATGGTCTATTCGACGTGTACATTTTCGGTTTTTGAAAATGAAAATGTAATTGAGAAATTCATCGAAATCCATGATGATTTTGAATTGGTCGACAGCGGCGTTGATTTCGGAAGAAAGGCTTTGGAAAAAGCAGTCAGGATCCTTCCTCGTGACGGAGGAGAGGGGCATTTTGTTGCGAAGCTCAGAAAAAAAGGCGAATGGACTCCGTCTGTTGAAAGCGTTAGGAACGTGAACGAGAACTTTGCGGAAAGAGAATCCGCGTTGAAGCTATATGACGAGATCTTTGTGAATCGTCCATTCGGAGAAAATTTTCTCAAGATCAAGGATAAGATCCTCATAGCCCCGGAATTTGAACTTCCCGATCTGAAAGGATTGGGTGTTATAAGAGCAGGGTTACTTTTCGGTGAAATCAAAAAGAACAGGATAGAACCGTGTCACGCTGTTTTCATAGCGGCACAAAAAAAGGATCTGCGATCCTTTGCGGATTTGAAATATAATGATGTTCGCCTGAAAAAGTTTTTCCACGGCGAAGAAATTGAAGTCTCGGAAGAACTGAAAGGATACACAGCGGTTCTGGTTGAGGGCGTTTCGGCAGGCTTCGGAAAAGCAAGCGCGGGACGTCTGAAAAATAAATATCCGAAGGGATTGAGGACTTTAGGGAAGATTTGAAAATACCGTCTGCCGTATTATTCTTCTCGGCTGTGTTTTTTGTATTTATATTTGTTTTAAGGAGAATGTTAATGGGAAAGCTTTCCGATATAGGAACTATAAAAGAGATATTGACAAAATACGGTTTTTCTTTTTTGAAGTCACTGGGACAAAATTTCCTGATAAACCCGTCGGTGTGTCCGAGAATGGCGGAGATGAGCGGAGCAAAAGAAGGCGTAGGCGTTCTCGAAGTCGGTCCGGGAATCGGAGTTCTGACTTACGAGCTTGCAAAGAGGGCAGAGAAGGTCGTTTCCGTTGAGCTTGACAAGCGTCTGCTTCCGGTGCTTGATGAAACTCTCGCCGAGTTTGATAATGTTAAAATAATAAACGGCGATGTTCTGAAAACAGATCTCCACAGACTTATCGAAGATGAGTTTGGAGGAATGGAGGTCGTTGTGTGCGCCAATCTGCCTTACTATATTACCTCGCCGGTCATAATGAAGCTGCTTGAAGAAAAACTTCCCGTCTCTTCCATAACCGTCATGGTTCAGAAAGAGGCGGCGGAAAGAATATGCGCTCAGCTTGGAACGCGTCAGTCGGGCGCGGTGACTGCAGCGATAAACTATTATGCTTCCGCAGAAATGCTGTTTAAGGTCTCTGCCGGAAGCTTTATGCCTGCGCCGAAGGTCGACAGTGCGGTGATACGGCTGAACGTTTATTCAAAACCGACCGTCAGCGTTGACAACGAAGAGATATTTTTCAAGGTGATAAAAGCTGCGTTCGCGCAAAGACGCAAGACTCTCCTGAATACTCTTTCAAATTCAATGTCCTACAGCAAAGCGCAGATCACCGAGGCGTTGAGATCATCATCGGTTGACCCGACGGCAAGAGCCGAACAGCTTAAGCTTGAGGATTTTGCGAGGATCTCAAATGAATTGGCGAGTATTGATTAAACCGCGTATATTTATTTTATTGTATTGAAAATTTTTTGAAATAGGTATATAATAGTAAGGTATTGTACCTATGAGCGGGAAAATGTGCTGTGGATCTCTATTCCCGCCTGGGTAATTATCTGTTGTGTTATAAAGGATGATAAATGATGAAAAAATGTTTTGTTATCGCCGTAATATTTGCAGTTATCTGCTTTCTGCTTCTCGGTGGTGCGATCGTTATGAATATTATGGAAGAGCTGAAGTTGTGCGTTATTTTGGGAATGTCCGCAACGGGTGCGGCTTTCCTTTCGATTTTGTTTGGACTTAACAGCTGGAAAGATAAGTGATCTGTCGTCGGATCTGCTTACCGGAATTTTATGGAGGGTCAATTCAATGAAATCGATAAGAAGCGCAATAGAAAATACGGTGTCCATATCACTGTTCAATAAAGGACTTGCCGGAAAAATTTTTGATGAGGTCAAGGTTTCGGGCGCAAAGGTCGTAATGAAAAATAACTCTGCCGAATGCATATTGCTTTCACCCGATGAATATCTGAGTATTCTCGATGAAATAAATAAAATGAAATCGGTAGTTATTGCAGCGGAAAGGCTAAGCTCTATCAAGCCGAATGCCCTTAAAACCGATGAGGAGTTTGCAGCGTTGACGAAACTGGATCTCGGATTCGCCAATGTTTCGATTGGAGTTGATTTTGAGTGAATATAATGGTGAGGTATCTTCCGGAATTTATAGACGATTTCAATAAGTTTTCCGATCATGACAAAGCTGTTCTCCGGACGGCTTTCAACAAACTCAGAGAAAATCCCTTTCCAAAATCGGAAGGCGGATACGGAAGCATTGTCTATTCGGGTGTTGACGGCGATCTTCTTTCGGTGAAAATTATTTTTACAGATATCAGGATCGTTTACAAGCTGATAAAATCAAAGGACAGCGACAGTTTTTTAATGATTTTTGCCGCAGTCCTGAACGATGTCACAAGAAGCGTTCTTTGACGGAAAAATTGCTCCTGCGGAAAAATATCTCCGCAGGAGTTTTGAAAGTGGATTAATTTTGAAGGCTATGCTATACCATTTTTAATAATAATCAGCAGTTGATTTATATCAGCCGGTGATCTTAAATTTATTCCCCGAAAAGTCGATCAGACCGTCTTTCTTCATCTTTTGAAGTTCCTTGCTCATTGCGCTTCGGTCAACGCATAAATAATCCGCAAGTTCCTGACGGTTGAATTTCAGAGTTACATTTTCCGTTCCCTGATGGTTTGCTTCCTCTCTGAGATATGACATGAGCTTTTCACGAGTGGTTCTCATGCTCATGTGGCTGAGCTTTCGGTCAAGGTTGCATGCTTTTCCGGCAAGCTCGGTGAGAAGATTTTTCATGGTGGTGAGATGACGTGTGCAGGCTTTCGCGCAGGGCGTCATAACTTTGTCGACATCGATGAAGAGAAGTTCGGCGTCCTCATGGGCTACCGCGTCGAAAATCAGTCTTCCGTTTCGTGAAAGCGCGTAGAGATCTCCGAGAATGTCTCCCACCGCAAGCTCACGGATTATAGATTTGTTTCCGGTGATGTCGTTGCTTTCCATGTAGACCCTGCCGCTGAGAACGATACCCATCTGATCGATTTTTTCACCTCCCGAAAAGATGACCTGACCCTCGCAGTATTTCTTCTTTTTTGCGTTAAAACAGACGAGCATTTGCTGAATATCTTTTTCGGAAATTCCTGCGAAAAGCTCGGAACGTTTTATGTTTGGAATAAAATTATTATTATTTTGCATTTTTTCACCCTCTGTTGCATTTGACACATACTGATTAATAAAATTATAGTATTATATAATCAAATAATCAAGAGTTTAAAAAAATTTTTTCGATTCTGCGTGATGGGGCGCTTTATCCGAGGAAAATTTCAAATTGAAACTTTTGATTTGAGTGTAGTTTTATACTCAATTGTTTATCGTCTTATCGTCCCCTAAAAGATGAGGTGATAGCAGATGTACGATTTTTTTAAGATTTCCGGAAATTTGACGGAATCCCATTAATTCCGTGATTCGTAAAATTCGGAAACGGTCTTGTGCATTTCCCCTAAAAAGTGCGCTCTGACCTCGGTTTTTACTTTTCCTGCGCCGGCGATGACTTCATCGTACTCCTTCACCACGGTGTGATATTTTTGTGCCGAGGAGATAAAGCTCAGGCTGTGGCTTTATTTTTCTCTGTTCGGATTTATCGGCGTATGGATCTATTCAACCCTTAAAGTCAAATTTGAAGTGAAAAGCTGTCTTTTTGACGGATCCCTATAACATAAGGTTTGAACGATACGATTTAAAGTTTTTGGAAATCAAAGCGGGCAAGTTTTAAACTTGCCCTGTTTTTTGTCGAAAGGAAATGTGACATGAAAGAGTTAAGGCTTGCCGGTGTGATAAGAGAATCAATAGTTGACGGTCCCGGAATCAGAATGACAATATTCACTCAGGGCTGTCCTCACCACTGTGAAGGATGTCACAATCCGCAGACTCATGAGTTCGGCGGAGGTTACTTAAGTCATCCGGAGAATATTCTCAAAGCGATAGATTCTAATCCGCTTTTAAAGGGAGTAACCTTTTCCGGCGGCGAACCTTTCATGCAGGCGGAAGCTTTGGCGGAGCTTGCTGTTGAAATTCACAGAAGGGGTCTTAATGTACTGACCTACACGGGATTTACGTTTGAACAGCTTTTGGAAAGCTTTGAAAGATTCCCCGAAAGAAAAAAGCTTCTTGAACAGACGGATTATCTGATTGACGGAAAATTTGTTCTTGCTCTTCGGTCGCTTGACCTTAAATACAGAGGTTCTTCCAATCAACGGATAATTGATGTGAGAAAGTCTCTTGAAGAAAAAAGGGTCGTTGAAACAGAATTATAGATCTGATATCATCATCCCAAAACGAAGAAGGAGCAAGGCTGTTAAACGCTGCTCCCGTTAAAAATACTATTTATATTAAGGCAACACCACACAAAGACCGTCTGACGACTTTGTGTGGTGTTGCCTTAAATTAACCTGTTGTGCTATTATAAATTTACCTTATTTTTTCTTTGACCGGCAATTCGCTGTGCTCTTGCCTTTGTTCTTGGAGCGGGAAAGTTGTATTTGTTTATGATTTATTATTTTTTCGCTTATATCAGTTCGTCTGATTTCGCTGAGGTCAGTTTATTTTCCAAACGAGTGGTAAAAACCACCGGCTTTAGCCGGTAAATCCTTTAGGACTTCCTTTTAAGAAAAAAGCGTGATATAA
>CACYDE010000122.1 GCA_902773045.1 uncultured Ruminococcus sp.
TCACCTTATTTTTTCTTTGACCGGCAATTCGCTGTGCTCTTGCCTTTGTTCTTGGATTGGGAAAGTTGTATATGTCTATGATTTATTATTTTTTCGCTTATCTCAGTTAGTCTGATTTCGCTGAGGGCAGTTTAGGCAATACCGCACAGAGATTGTGCCGAAGATGCGCAGTAGATTTTTATCAAGAGAGTGCATAAAACTACCGCAGGAATACTGACGTGCCCCAAGGGCACTTCCTTCGAGCGTATTTCAAGGGGGTTTTGTGTAATATGACGGAAAAAGATCAAGCAGATTCGGTGCAAAGTCGTTAGACGGTCTTTGTGCGGTGTTGCCTTTATTTTTCTACGCCGATTTGCTGTGTCAGCGCCCAAAGGCTCTGCCTTTGGAAACCGCCAACGCCCATTGGCGCGTGCCCTTGGGGTACTTTTGAAAAAGTTGGATCAAAACTTTAATTGCTCTCTTTCCGACTTTTTGTGCAATTTTTGAAATTTGCTCATTTATAGTAAAGACTCTTTCTGAAAAAAGCGGGGAAAAATTTAACATGCTTCGTTTTTTAGCTGCGGAAAAATTTTAAGTTAATTTAAAGTGGAAATTTAAGTTGATTTTAGGTTTGAGGGATAGAATATAGACATAGAAATTAATCAAAGCAAAATAAAAGCAAAAGCATTAGGAGGAAAATAATATGGATAACAATTATGATTACAATACAACGAGAAATACACAGGAAGGCTCGGTCAATTACAATAACCCTTACGCATACCCTGCAAACAGCCGTCCTGCCGAAGCACATTCAGCCGATGAATCAAGAACCAACAATTACACCGCCCCCGTAAACAGCTCCGTTCCTGCGGTGACTTACAGCAACCCTTACAGTGCGTCTCAGTACACTCCGAATGATTTCAAAACTCCGAAGCAGAAGAGAAAAAGCGGAAAAAAATGGGGTCTTTCGGTGGCTGCGATCTGCGCGGCTATGATAATAGCAGGCGGCTCGTTTTACGGCGGCGTGAGATACGCGGCTGACGCGGATTCCGTTTCGGTTTCGGCGGAATCTTCAAAATCTTTGGATTCGGCTTCGGCGTCCGGATCGGATAAAACCGTTTCGGCAACGAATACCGTGACGGTTTCGGACGATAATTCCGAGGTTTCCAGCACGATCACCGAGGTTGTGGAAAACGCTATGCCTTCTATGGTCGCTATCAATACGATCACTCAGGAAAGCATGAGCGATAAGTACGGTTACTTCTACAATTACTTCTTTGGCGACGGCTACGATCAGACTTATGAAACCAGCGCAAGCGGTTCCGGAATCATCATAGGTCAAAACGATGAGGAGCTTCTCATTGTGACCAATAACCACGTTATCGAAGGCGCAAACGAGATAGCAGTGGAGTTCATTGACGGTGAAAGCTACGACGCTTCCATAAAGGGAACTGCAGCCGACAACGATCTGGCGGTTATCTCCGTGAAGATCGCAGACATAAAATCGGAATCACTTGAAAAGATCAAGGTTGCAACTTTGGGCGACTCGACCACGCTTAAACTCGGCGAGCCTGCGATAGCCATCGGTAATTCACTCGGTTACGGTCAGTCCGTTACGGTGGGATATATCAGCGCAACGGAGAGATCCGTTCAGCTTTCCGATAAGACAATGACTTTGATCCAGACGGACGCAGCGATCAACCCCGGAAACAGCGGCGGCGCGCTTCTCAACATCAAAGGCGAGGTCATAGGCATAAATTCGGCGAAATACTCCGACACTTCCGTTGAAGGAACAGGATACGCCATTCCGATCACGGACGCTCAGCCTATTATTCAGGGTTTGATGAACTCGACTTATGTTTCGGACGAGGATAAACCTTATCTCGGAATTTATGCTCAGGCAGTTCCCGAATCTTATCAGGAGCGTTTTGAATGGCCTCAGGGCGTATATGTAACTCAGGTCAGCGAAGGCTCACCGGCTTCTCTTGCGGGACTGCAGTCGGGAGATATTATCACTGCGATAGACGGTCAGGAAATTTCCACAATGGAAGAGCTTCAATCTATCATTGAAAG
Source organism: uncultured Ruminococcus sp. (assembly GCA_902773045.1). GTDB lineage: Bacteria > Bacillota > Clostridia > Oscillospirales > Acutalibacteraceae > RUG592. The sequence continues at coordinate 2,053 of CACYDE010000122.1, forward strand.
CCACAGCGTGGGAGATAAGGTCACTCTCTCGGTTACACGTTCGTCGGAAGGCGGAAAAACGCAGACGGGAACTCTTACCGCTACATTGATATCACGCGGAGACGCGAAAACGGAAACGGCTCCGCTCAACTGATTTTTTGAAATTATCCGAAATTACTCACACTTTTTGTTTATAGATTCCCCCGGGAGCCGTCGCTTTAATGCGGCGGTTCTTGTTTTGTTTATACGCTCGTTATTTTCGGTTGGAGCTGTAATATAAACAAAGGTGAGCCGCCGGTCGGGTTCGTGGATTAGTGTAACTCTATAACTATCTTCACGTGTTAAAAAAGCGGAGAGAGATTACCAATAAAGTCGGTACGAAACTGACCGTAAAAGGTCAGCCGTCGGTCGGGTTCGTGGATTAGTGTAAATCTAAGA
>CACYDE010000123.1 GCA_902773045.1 uncultured Ruminococcus sp.
GCGAACGCACCTTCTCCGACTGACATTACATTCCCCGTAACGGTTACTTCCACAAGAGACGTATTGGAGAAAAACGCAAAGTCCTTAATGAACATTACAGAACTCGGAACAGTATATGTTGTCATACTGCAAGCACCCGGTACAGCATAAAGCGACGTTCCGGGCTTGTTGAAAAGAACCCCGTCGATCACTGAAAAATTCGCGCAGTTCTCGCTGACCAAATATTGTTTAAGACCGTACAATCCGCAAAGCGCGCCCGAACCTAATTCTTCAAGGTTGTCGGAAACATTTATCGTTTCAAGAGAACCGCACCACGTGAATGCCGCATCGCCGATTTTTGTGACGCTGTTGGGAATAACTATGCTTTTCAAAGCCAGACAGCTCTCAAAAGCTTCATCTGCGATCTCGGTCAGAGCCTCATCGGAAAATGATACGCTTTCAATTATGTTGTTGCTGGCGAACGCGGCTTTTTCGATTTTTGTAACGCCTGCCGGAACGGTATATGTCGTTGAACGGTTGGGAGGAAACGCGATGAGACGCTTCTTGTCTCTGCTGAAAAGAACCCCGTCAACCGAACAGTAACGGAAGTTGCCGTCTGCTACATTGATCGTTTCCAAATCAAAACAAGCCATGAAAACATAATCTTCAAGATACTCCGTAGATGTAGGAAGATTAAACGTTTTCAAACTCATACACCATTCAAAAGCGCCTTCCCGGATATAATACACTCCTTCGCCAAGTTTGACGTCTTTAAGGCCGGTGCATCCGCTGAAAGCATACGGCTGGATCGTATCTATAGTTCCCGGGATCTCCACCGATTCAATATTAGTGCAGTTTGCAAAAGCCCTTTCACCGATATCGAAAACACGCTTTCCTTCGATCGTTGCGGGAACGACTACGTTAACGTCATTTCCAACGTATAGATTGATCGTCACAAGACCGTCTTTTGAAATCGTATACCGATACTCACTTTCCGGAGTGGAACTTTCTTCCCCCGCAACTACCTGATTTGACGGAGTCAAATCAACCTCTTCGGCGCTAACTCCCCATCCCGAAGCAGACGGAACGGCCATCAGCAATGCCGTAAGAAAAGCTAAAAATTTTTTCATACACCCATCTCCCTTTTTGATTTTAGATTTAGTAGGTTTGTAGTAATTATAATACAAATAATCAAAAAATGTCAATAGCTAATGTATCGTTTTAACCAAAAACGTAAACCTCACTTCAGACAGTCCATAATATACAAATAATATACATATATCATGCAAACCCGCAAACCGATCACTATACACCGACTATTATAAAAAATAAATTTACAAATATGAAATATGTATCACTGTACAAAGAGCAGAAAAAATGTTATAATTTCTTTGTTAATGCAATACCGTGAACGGAATTTCATCTGTTACGGTATTATTATTCGGTTCGAAAGGAATTTCAAAGAAAATGAAAAGGAAAATTATTGCGATAACAATCCTGGTGATCGGCTGCTGCTTTTTGGTGTATCCGATAATCGGCAATGTAATAAATGTGGTTAAACAAAACTCTGTTCAGACTGAATACAACGCCATGGTTCAGCAGCTCAACGATGAAACGAAAAATCAAATGAAAACGGACGCCGATGAGTACAACCGCAAGCTTGCTTCCGGAGAGCTGCAAATTATCTCCACCGACGAAGATTCGATCGATGAAAGCTACGACGACGGCTCCGGCTACAGTTCTGTCATGGATATAGGTACAAATGCCATAGCATTCATAAAAATCCCAAAAATTGACATTGAACTTCCGATCTACAGAGGAACCAACGCCCTTACTCTCGAAAAGGGTATCGGTCATCTCAGAAACACCTCTCTCCCCGTCGGCGGAGAAAATTCTCACTGCGTTCTCACGGGTCACACCGGCATGCCGTCATCTACACTTTTCACCGATATCTCAAAACTCGTTGAAGGTGATCTCTTCTACATACAATATCTTGACGAAATACATGCCTACAAAGTCGATCAGATAAAAATCGTCGAACCGTATGATAACTCCGATATTCATATTTTTCCGGGAAAAGATTATGTTACTCTTCTGACCTGTTATCCCTACGGGATCAATTCCCACAGACTTCTTGTCCGCGGCGAGCGCGTTCCTTTCAACGGGGAGATCACATTCGGAGCTGACGGAAAGATCCAATCAGTCACCGAAACGGAAATACCGATGACTTCGGACTCACCCGAGTCCTCGGCTAATGAAAAAGGCGGTCTGTTCGACTCGCTGATGAACAGTTCGTCAAAGGTTTCCGTCTACGGTCTGAACGTTTCGCTCACGCTGATTATAGTTATCGCTGCAGCAGTTGTGATACTGATCGTTGCGGTAATTATTACTGCCGCACTAAAAACTATGAGATCCAAAAACCAAAAAGGTGAAGAAAACAGAGAGGACAGCCAATAATGAAAAAATTCGGAATTCTGCTGACGATCGGAGTGATACTCGTTATCACAGGAATAGGGATCATTCTTTTTCCGCATATTTCAAATTCCATGAATGAAGAACGAATGAATGAAACTATAGATGAGTATGAGGAAAATATTTCACAGCTCTATAATGACACAGACACGGAGGACATTGCGAGGGTGATCGCGGAAATAAAAGAAAAAAATCCCGACACAGACTACACCGTAGCAGATTATGTCAGGGACAATAATATTACCGCTGATGAAAATGAAAAAAAATACAACTGGGCACTGATCTCGCTTCTCAGAAAGCAAATGGAACAATACAACAAAGAACTTCTTGAACGAGGTCAATACGAGCTTAACGATCCGTTCTCTTACGAACAGTCATCATTTCTTCTCAACACATACAGCATCTATGACAATGTTTTCGGTCATATCTCCGCCCCGTCAATAGATATGGATCTGCCTGTTTATCTTGGCGCAAATCAGTATAACATGAATTTCGGAGCGGTACACCTTTCATATTCTTCAATGCCTATAGGCGGTGAAAATACAAATGCCGTTTTTGCGGCTCACCGTGGGTATATAGGAAGAATATTTTTCGACAATATCGTATACTTAAACGAAGGTGACGATGTTTACATCACCAATCCATGGGAAAAGCTTCATTACAAGGTTATCGAAATCGAAGTTATATCGCCGTACGATATAGACCGATGTTATATTCAGGAAGGCAGAGACCTAATAACACTGCTTACCTGTCACCCCTACGGATCAAACGAATACAGATACATGGTTATCTGCGAGCGCGCGGAGGAAACGGAAAACGAAGAATGATACTGTGGGAAAAAAAGCAAATAAAAGAGTAGGAGCCTGTCCGTTATTTTAACAGCCCTCATTTCCCTTCTGTAGAGTGGAACGGGAAATTTCACCCGTTAGAAACAGGTTTCCGCCGGGAGCAAAAAAAAGGAACCTGTGGATTTCACAGATTCCTTTTGGAGGCGTCACCCGGATTTGAACCGGGGAATGAGAGTTTTGCAGACTCTTGCCTTACCACTTGGCTATA
>CACYDE010000124.1 GCA_902773045.1 uncultured Ruminococcus sp.
CTCCGCCTTGCTCTGCACTTACCGGCATCGTCTCCTTTTGTCCGTCTATTTATTTGGATTGCTATAATTACCCAATCTTTCCTGATCGAAATTGTTCTTTCGGGAATTTGAACAGATTTCCGAGTAACCGGTTGAATGGGTTCGGGGTAATAGCCCCGATGGGTGATGACAATAGCTTTGACCGAAGAACAATCTCGGATTTGACAGTGAAAACTATTCTTTACATCTACAATCCACGATAGACCCTACATTCATTGTAATTTTATTTATGGGAAGTTTGAGTTATTTATATCCCCAGGGAGTGATGGTTCGTGCTTTATGATTTTATAGTTATTGATAAAAACGAAAAAAGTTTTCTTTACGATCAGATTTACAACAGTATAAAATTATCCATACAAAACGGAAAGCTTCTCAAAAACGATCGGCTTCCTTCAATAAGAAAGCTTTCGGAAGATCTTGCTGTAAGCCGAACATCGGTTGAAACGGCTTACGATCAGCTTTGCGCGGAGGGTTATGTCAGAAATGCTGCAAAAAAGGGTTTCTTTGTTGAAGCAGAGAATAACTTTGATGACTCACTCATTAAAATAACCGAAAAAAAAATACCCGTTAATCTTCCGGAAAAGCGTTATCAATACGACTTTTCAAGTTCCGGCATAGACCCGAGATATATGGATATAAAATTCTGGAAAAGATGCGTTAAAGATGTCCTTGACAGACATTACATCATCTCGTCTTATGGCGAAGCTCAAGGAGAACTGTCGCTCAGAGAGGCTCTTTGTGAATATTCAAGAAGTGTGAGAGAGATCGACGCCGATCCCGATCGGATCCTGATCGGTGCGGGAACTCAAACGCTGCTCTCTGTTCTTCTGGGGCTGTGCGGAGAATACGGAAAGGAAGCGGCGATCGAAAAAGGCTTTTTCCCACAGGGCGAACAGATCTTTTTGGATTTTGGATTTAAACTTACTCCGCTGAAAGCAGATAAAAACGGTATTATTTTAGATGATTCGGTCAAAAGCAGGATCGTTTTCGTGAATTCTTCGGGAAGTATCAGGGGTTCATCGCCTATCCCGATAAACAAGCGTATGGAGATCATACGCTGGGCGGAAGAGCATGAAGCGATGATCATTGAAGATGATTTTAACGGTGAACTGAGATACACCTCAAAGCCTGTTCCTGCGCTTCAGAGCCTGTGCAGTGACAGAGTTGTTTATATCGGAAGTTTTTCAAAGCTTCTTATTCCTTCCGTCCGCATAAGCTACATGGTTCTTCCAAAGTGTCTGGCCGAGATCTATTCGCTTCGGAAACATAACTACAATCAAACTTCGTCAAAGATAGAACAGCTTGCGCTTACGGATTATATAAAATCGGGACGGCTGGAACGTCAGCTTCGAAAGCTGAGGAAGATTTATGCCGTCAAATCGGATATTCTTTCTGAAAATGTAAAAAAATATTTTCCCGAGGATACCATAGTTGAGGTCGTTGAAACTGCGTTGTGTGTTCGAATCAAAATAAAAGATTCCCGTTCACTTGAATGGTTTAAGGAGATGGCGGAAACAAACGGGATCAAACTCGGAAAATGCCGTGAAAAAAACGGACTCAAATATTTTTATCTTTGTTTTTCCGGGATAGAAACAGAAAAAATCCCCGGCGCCGTTGAATGTCTCAAAAACGCATGGGGTTTTTGAGACAATACCGCACAGAGATTGTGCCGAAGATGCGCCGTCAGATTTTCCGGCAGAGTGCATAAAACTACCGCAGGAATACTGACGTACCCCAAGGGCACTTCCTTCGGGCGTATTTCAAGGGCGTTTTGTGCACTATGACGGAAAATATGCAAGTAAATTTGGTGCAGGGTGCCGGCAGCACACCAAGAAGTCAAGCCGCAAGGCGCAGACTGATTGGATTGTGCTACAAATGCCCTTGGGGTACCGTCAGGCGGTCTTTGTGCGGTGTTGCCTTAAGATGTGGTTTCCCGATCGAAAATCTTTATTCCGTAAATATCGTCTATTGATATTGTCATGCCATCGGTAAAAATAATTTCTCGGTTTATATCGTCGATCCTTCGAACATTGCCGGTTACAGTAACATACTCTCCGCCTGATTTCTTTGTGTCTTCGAGAAAATAAATAATTTCAACCAAAGGTTTTTCTTTGATTAGCTCGTATATGAGCTGTATTTTTTGATTAAGAAGAAAAATGCTTTCTTCATCGAGTTCTTTTCTTTTGCTCGTAAGCCTCGCCGTTTCACCGATAGCCGAATCAAAGCCCGTTAAAGCGGCGAAAGGGGCGAACTGCGCCGCTCTTCCGAGTCTTGAAATGTGGGCGTGTTTTTTTGATTGATGATGAGGTAATTTTATAATATCGTCATATTCTCCCATATAACCGCTCCTATGCTTTGTGACCTCCGATCGTTCCGTTTCGTTCGATCGCGGTTGCGCCTTCTTTAAGATTCAATCCCTTTAAAACCGAATTTTTGCCGTATTTTTTGTGCAGCTCTATCACGGTTTCCTGAATGCTGCGTTCTTTTTTTAACTCTTCTTTTTCCTTTTCGGAATGTTCCTCAAAACTGTCAAAGTCCATGAACAGATTCAGCTGTTCCGTTTTCCTGCTGCTGTCGTTCTCGTCTGTAATGTGATTTGCAACTATATACATTCTTCTGTAAAGAAGTTCTTTATCGGCTATTCTGTCAAAAAGCCGCATGACAGCTTCCGAAATAAGCTTTGATGATGATGTGAATTTTCCTATGTTTTCACTTCCGTGAGCCTGTTTTGGGATTTTCCTGCCATATCGGTCGGTTTCTATTTGACCGCTGTAATTTTTGCGTTTCATATTCTCCGAATCATACCCCAGCGTCAGCACCATCTGATCCGTTACAATTCTTTTTTCAACAAGTTCCAGAGCGAGCAGCTCCGTCATTTCCTGAACGACAAGTCTCGCCTTTTCAAAATTATACGGGCATGAAAGAACCTGACCTGCGCTGATCGAATGGTTTTCGGGTCTGTATTCTTTTATATCTTTTATTGTGCATGGTTCCCAGCCCCATGCATGGTCGATGAGCAGTTCGGCGTTGACTCCGAATTCTTTGTAAAGAATATCTTCGTTATAGATCGACATCCGCGCGATATCTCCCATGGTATGGATCCCGTTTGCTTCCAGACGTTTGGAATAACCTCTTCCGACTCTCCAAAAGTCGGTGATGGGGCGGTGCGACCATAGTTGTTCACGATATGACATTTCGTCAAGCTCGGCGATCCGAACACCGTCCTTGTCCGGCGGAATATGTTTTGCAACAATATCCATTGCAATTTTGCATAAATACAAATTTGTTCCTATTCCTGCCGTTGCTGTGATCCCTGTTTCCTTCAGAACTTCACGTATCAGCATCATAGCAAGGCTGTGTGCTGAGGTCTGATATGTTTTCAGGTAGTTCGTAACGTCGATGAAGACCTCGTCGATCGAATAAACGTGAATATCTTCCGGGGAAATATATTTAAGATATGTCTTATAAATTTCCGTGCTTATTTTCATGTAGTGAGCCATTTGTGGCGGTGCTGTGATGAAATCAAGTTCAAGAGACGGATTTGAAGAAAGTTCCGCAGCATCAAATGATTTTTCGGTGAATTTCTTATCCGGCGCTTTTCTTTTTCTGACAGCATTGACTTCTTTGACTTTCTGAATAACTTCGAAAAGTCTTGCTCTTCCCGGAATGCCATGAGATTTGAGAGACGGAGAAACGGCAAGGCATATCGTTTTTTCCGTTCGGTTCGGATCGGCGACAACAAGATTTGTTGTCAAAGGGTCAAGTCCTCTTTCAACGCATTCGACCGAAGCGTAAAACGATTTCAGATCTATGGCTATATATTGTCTGTCAGTCATTTTCCTTCCCGCCTCAAATTTCATTTATTATAGCAAACCAAACAAATATCCAGACAAGTAAGCGCATAGCTGCGTTGTCGTCCTCGACATACGCCAGTATGCCTTCGTCCTCCGCCTTGCTCTGCACTTACCGGCATCGTCTCCTTTTGTCCGTCTATTTATTTGGATTGCTATATATTGATACAAACGGAGATGATATTATCTGGTTTATAAACAATATCATCTCACAGCCAACCGTTGTTGCAGGTCACTCAAACGGAGCTTTGACAACGGCGTATATTGCGGCTTACGGCGGTGAAAATGTCGTCGGAGCGGTTCTGGAGGATCCGCCGGTTTTCTCAACTCAGGGAGAGGGCTGGGAAGAAAGCTTTGCTTATGTTGATACATATAAAAATCTTCATGATTATGACGAATCGGATAAATCAGAATGTTGGGAAGCATATTATCTCAGACACTGCTACTGGGGTCAGCTTTATATGAAGGATACAATGCCTTCTCTTGCAAACTATGCTCAGAATTATCATGAGAAACACCCTGATGATTATGTGAAGATCGGTTTTATGCCGTCGTCGGCTTGGTCAATATTTAAATACGCTCAGCATTATGATTTTGCTTACGGTGAACATTTCTATGATCTGAGCTGGGTTCATGGCTTGACTCATGAAAAAATACTGTCCGATATCGAGATCCCCTGCGTCTATCTCCACGCAAAAGAGGATCGGTCTGCCGATGGGATCTTGCTTTGTGCGGCTTCGCGTGAACAGGCGGAACGTGCGGTAGGATATATCGGAAGCAACTGTACGCTTCTTGAAACAGATACCAACGATCATAACATTCATACGGTTCATAAGGATTTTTATATTGATGCTGTCAACAGCATGGGAAAATAACGAACGGAGATTCGGATATGCTTAGAGATAATTTGATCGTTCTGAGAAATATGTACGGCTATTCCCAGGAGCAGATCGCCGAAAAAATACAAATTTCCAGACAGGCATACGCAAAATGGGAAAAGGGAGAAACAATACCCGACGTGGAGAAATGTCAAAGACTTGCTATGGTCTACGGAACAACGATAGACGCTCTTTTGAAAACCGAAACGCTTGAGGGCTGCGGAGTGCTGCCGCCCGCACCATCAGGAAAACATATCTTCGGCTCTGTCACGATCAGCGAAAGAGGTCAGATAGTGATCCCGAAGTCGGCCAGAGAAGAATTTGGTCTTATAGCCGGCGAAAAACTGATCGTTCTCGGTGAGGAAGGGGAGGGGCTCGCCCTTGTTCCGGCAAGGATCTTTGAAGAGAAACTGAAAACGGCAATGACCTATGCGTCAATCAAAGCTGATGATGATCGATAATTTTTTTGGAATAAAAATCACAAACACTCTATAACGTATTTGCTTATCTTTGTGATTTGCCAACGTTTTTTCTAAAATCAGTTAGTTCAACGTATGACTTGAACGTATTAAGGCAATACCGCACAGAGATTGTGCCGAAGATGCGCAGTAGATTTTTTCGTCAGAGTGCATAAAACTGCCGCAGGAATACTGAC
>CACYDE010000125.1 GCA_902773045.1 uncultured Ruminococcus sp.
ATGCGCTTACCGGGGCGTCGAACTTGTCTGGATATTTGTTTGGTTTGCTATAAGCATAAATTGAAAATTTATTTCTTCACAGTTCCTTAACTTTGCTTCAGAACAGTCGCTATAACATCTCCCAGCATTTCACCGGAATTAACAGCCTCATCAAGGGTATTTGCGTCCGTTCCGACTTCAATAAGCAGCGATCCCGGCGCAAGATTCATATTATACATAAAATTTCCGAAATAAAGAGGGCGTGTCATTCCGGGATATTTAGTTTCCGCGGCGCTTTGGAGCTTTACAGCCAGGCCCATGTTTTCCTCCCAATTCGGAAAGTCATAGTAACCATAGTTATCATTTCCGCACATAATCATTATCTGAGCCGCTTTTTTCCCGTTATAAACAAACGTGGGCTTGATTTTTTCATTGTCATCGGTCGTAATGCTGTCACGGTGAATATCAAGAACAATTTTGATCGAAGGATACTCTGCCATATAATTCATTATTGATTGTGCGCTGTTGTCATACGCTCCCAAATAGGAAGGTTCGTCATGATGCTCGGTGCAGTGAGCAGCGGCTATCCCCGACGCCTCAAGCTTTTCGGCTATCGCGTCGCCTACACGAATAACGTTGTAATTATCGTCTGTATCTCTCGGGTAAAAGCTTTCGTAATAGTAACCAAGATCCTCGTCCATATATGATTCCGTAGCGTGAGTATGTACGATAAGAACCTGCGGCTCGGTCGTTTCCTCATACTCAAACGGCAGATCTGCGTTAAGAAATCCAGGAAGATCGATCGTCAGGTCTGTTGCGTTTTTCACAAAAAAGTTTTCACAGCTCATATTCGATTCACGATAAAGACTCTCCGTGACAAGATACGTTTTTTCAAATATCCTGTCGGTATCGCTGTCGTGAGTTTTAACAGCATAGTCTGTGTCGGAAACAAATTTTTCCGAATCCGTTTTTTGAGAAGCTCCCGTGGCTGATGTCTCAGAATCGTTTTTTTCGGGAACCGCCGAAGTCAGGGACGTGGTTTTTTCCTGCGGCATCTCCAGACCTGCCGCGATAAACTGCGTCCCCTGCCATTGAAAAACCGAATCTATTTTTTCCGCTGTGCAGACCCCTCCGAAAACCGTCATTATACCTGCTGCGCCTATAATCGTTATTTTGCATATTTTTTCACTTACTTTCATTGTCAACGCTCCTTTTCTTTAAGGCCGGTTTTTGCGTATGACCGGTGCTGCCATTAATCTTACTGCTAAAATTATATGCGCCGAAATGTTTTTATATTCCTATGCTTGTTGTTATCCCGCAGCGTTCGGCATCAAAAAAGACTTATGACTCATATAAGAATCTTCAAAAAAAGGTTTGCGTTTTTTAAAGAACTATAGTATAATAAAGTTAGCCGTATTTTACGGAGGGGTTGTATGAAGAAAGCGTTAAAAATAATAAGCTATGTTTTGTCTCTGCTTGTTCTTTTTACGGTGGGTTTCGTTGGTATAAGATATTTTAAAGAAATACGCACTCTTTCATCATTGAAGCTGATCGAGGGCACCGACCTTTATACTATGGAATTCTTTTCCGACTATCATTTTGATGATTTTCTCAAAACAGGCGCAGGCAACAACAACGAATATTACGATTATGTCAACAAAATAATGGAACAGAGTCTGAAAATAGCCGTCGATAACTCTACACCGGAAAATGCCTGTTCCGCATTTACCTTTAAAGGAACAGACGGCGATCGCTATCTCGCAAGAAATTTCGACTATGCGGTGAATCCCGTAATGCTCCTTGTCACAAGTCCTGAGGACGCATATAAATCAATATCGACGGTCAACATGAACCGTCTCGGATTCAACAATGAACGCACTCCGAAAACGGTGGATATCAAGCTCTTCGGAGCGCCGTACTTTCCGACCGACGGAGTCAATGAAAAAGGAATTTCCGCGTCGGTTCTTCAGGTCAATTTTTCAAGAAAACAGAAGGACGAAAACAAGTCAACCATCGGCGTTTATGCTGTTGTGAGGCTTATCCTCGATTACGCCGACTCTATCGACAAAGCAGTCGAACTGATCGACGATTACAACATCTATTTTGATTCTGCGTTTATGTCACATATTTTCGTAGCGGATTCTCAAGGAAACAGTGCTTTGATCGAATTTGTCAACGGAGAAACATACGTTATCAAAAACGAGAAAAACTACCAGATCGCTTCCAATTTTAACAATACAGAAGAGGTTTTCGATGATGACGGCTATGTTTACACGGAAGAATACAGAAAATGGCTGACCGACTCGAAAACAAGCGCTTATGACAGCGAATACAGCTGCTACGTAAGGTATGACTTTATGCTCGATTCGCTCTATAACAGCAGCGGTATCATGACTGCCGACGACGCATTCAAGCTTCTCGAAAACGTCGCTTCACCGTCCAAGCTCCAATATTCGGTCGTTTACAACCTTTCCGACCTTCAAGCCACCGTGATAACCGACAACGACTGGGATAAAAGAACGACAGTCGCTCTTTCCGGAATCGAATAATGAATAGGAAAGTATGAAAAACCGATTGTCAACAACTGTTTTAACTGTGATTTTAAAATAATATCCCCTCTCACTATTATCGGGAGAGGGGAATTTTTTCGGAGGTAATTCTATTGAGTAATGAAAAAAAAGATAAATTTGTTCCTATTCCAACACTAATAGTCTACAGCATTATATTCTATTCAGCGTGGACAGCATTTCATTTTGCGGTCGAACCTGCGCTCCAATCGCATATATCTAACCCCACGCTTGTGACGTTCATCGGAGACGGGATCATCAAAAATCTCTTATGGACTCTCCCCGCTGTTCTACTTATCGCTAAATATCGGGATAAAGTTTCCGTTGGTCTCGGAGATATGTTTAAATGGAAAAAAGAAAATAACAAGTATCTTCTTCTGTTCCCCGCTTTTGCGGCATACATAATCCTTGAACTGGTCATTCGCGGAGGAAAACCCGGAATCAGCGATGAATTCGGTATGGGAGATATTATCACCGTATTTTTTGTGGGGCTGACGGAGGAATTCGTGTTCCGAGGCTGGCTTCTCAATTCAACGGTGAAGCGAAATGAAAACGCAGCTATAGCAATAAATTCACTGATGTTTCTTTTGATCCATTTTCCGATCTGGATCACATCAGGTGAGTTTGTCACAAACATCACAAACTTTGGATTTGTTTGTATTATCGCGCTGAGCGTTCTTTTTTCAGTTATATTTCTCAAAACAAGAAATATTCTTCTTCCGATCCTTCTTCATTCATTCTGGGATCTTCTGATCTTTATGATGTACTGACAATATTGAGAAAAAAGGCGAACGTGTTATATATGCATTTTAAGGTAAAATCAGCGTGTCCTTAAAGATTTCAAATACTCCTTATCCTCTTTTGAAATTCTGAAGGAATCAACGCACTTTTGAATTGTCATGCTGAGAGTTGTCTTGTCAAGCGTTCCGCTTTCTATGAGCGCAAGTGTTTTATCACGATATTTTACGAAAGACGTCGAAAGAAGCCACGCTTTCCCCATCCGGATATAATATTCATCTCTTTTCACATTATCCGCTCTTTCAAGCACCCTGTCAATATAATAGTCTGTCAGATAATAATTCATCATCATAACAAGTCCCACGCGAACAGCCCACTGATTTGAACTTGTTAAATACGTCTCCAAATGCCCGAAGAATTCTTCGGGATATTTTTTTATACTTTTAAAAGTGCAGCAAAAGGTATCACAGACAGCCCAGTTGTCGATGTAATCAATGAACGAGTCGGCATTTTCCGAAAGTTCCGAAAAATCCCCTTTGAGTTGAGCTGTAACCAATCCTCTGAGCATTATTTCTTCATAATAAGATCTGCCCGAACATTTTAGAAATCCACTCGCGTCACCCTTCAAGATCTCTTTTGCTGTTTTTCGCAGAATCGGAAGACGTATCCCTATGATCTCACAGGAGGTTTCTCCCACGATTTTTGAATGAAAGCTTCTGTAATCCTCCTCACCCAAGGCTTTCAGATAGTTAACAATTTCATTGTAATTATTTTCGTTTATATTTTCAAAATTCATAACATATTTCTCCTAGGCCTTGTTTGAAAAATAAATCTTGCACAAAAAGCGAAAATCAAGTATCATAAGAACATGGATAAATATGAAAGCTATGATATC
>CACYDE010000126.1 GCA_902773045.1 uncultured Ruminococcus sp.
CTTCGGGCGTATTTCAAGGACGATGACACAGCCATGCGTGCGCCTGCGCGCCGAACTTGTCTGGATATTTGTTTGGTTTGCTATAGCTTTTAAAACTCTGCTGTGAATCCTTCAATTTGAATGACTCACAATCAACACACTGCTTCACTGTCGGATTTGCTTCATGAGTTCCGATGCTTACGCAGTCAAGGGAACAATAGTTTTCCGCACCGCAGTGATGGGTGCATTCGTCAACGGAACATTTGATACTGTGATTTGCATTCATGTTCATAGAATTACTTCCTTTGTTATCTATAATTATCGCAGAGTCCTCTCTGCTGTATAAATATTATTGTCCGAATCAAATTTTTTATTCAGCGAAACTTTAAAAATTTTTTTGCATATTCTGTATCGAGGAGGCGGTACAATGGAAGCTTTAACAAACACAGCGATCCTGTTTCTTTCGATGATCGGCGTCATAGGAATTATAAGATCACTGATCCGTTTTCTTTCGAGAGATAATTTTAATGTCAGGAAAATGGTTCTTCCTCTTGACGACAGCTTTGAAAACCCGGAAGCCGTTATCAGAACCGCCGTTTTTTCATCGGAATGGTCGGACAGAGAGTTCGGACGCGAAATTTTCTGCATTTATAAAGGCGAAAACAAGGAATCAAAGGAGATCTGCCGCAGAGTATGTGCGGAATATCCCAACACTTATTACTACGATATAAATAATTTTGAAAATTCTTTTTTTTGGGGTGAATAATCGGATCATTTGTGATATAATAGAATCGAATGATTATGTATCCAAACAGGGGAATTCAAAAATGGAAAATAATTCTAATGTTTACGAGGTCACCGGTATCATTGACAGCATTGTTTACCGCAATGATTCAAACGGTTACACCGTCCTCAATATAGACGCGGGAGAAGAACTTGTCTGCGCCGTGGGAACAATGCCGGGGGTCGATGTGGGTGACGAGATCAAAGCCACAGGAATCTTGAAAAACCATCAGACATACGGCGAACAGCTTTCGGTGAACTACTTCGAGAGATGTGCTCCGAGTTCGAGCGCAGCAATTTTGAAGTATCTTTCCGGCGGCGCCATAAAAGGTATAGGTCAGCGAACCGCCGCAAGGATCGTCGAAGAATTCGGAGATGAAACACTCGACGTGATGGAGAACTCTCCGGAGCTTCTGACCCGGATCAAAGGGATAACGCTCGATAAAGCAAAAAAAATGAGCGAAGATCTGAAAAAGACATTCGGATTCCGCGAGCTTCTTCTCTATCTGAAAAAATATGATATTACTCCCGAGGAATCGGTCAGGATCTGGAAATATCTTGGGATAGATGCCGAAAAGCTGATCGAAGAAAACCCCTACATTCTCTGTGAAGAGGAAATCGGCATAAGCTTCAAGAGAGCGGACAGCATCGCAATTATGCAGGATAAAGCCGCAGACAGCGACATAAGGACCAGAGCCGCTATGATACATATTTTAAATCATAACACACAGAACGGTCACACATGCCTGCCAAAAGATAAGCTTTCTCAGACCTGCTCGGGATTCACGGGAACAGAACCCGAAAAAATCTCAAATGTTCTCGAAGCCATGATAACAGACTCTTCCGTAATCAGCGACGTCCGCGAAAGCGACGGACGGGAATTTATTTTCCTCCCCGCGTATCACCGTGCGGAAACATACTCCGCCGCAAGACTTCAGATGCTTCTGAGATTCCCTCCTCAGATAATAAGCGACATTGAAGGTCAGATCAAAGCGATAGAAGAAACTCAGAACATTAAATATGCAGAGCTTCAAAAAGAAGCAATTTTCAAAGCGCTCACCCAAGGAACGCTCATCCTCACGGGAGGTCCCGGAACGGGAAAAACCACAACGCTCAACGCTATCATAAAGATATTAAAAGACAACGGTGAAAAGGTTTTCCTTGCTGCCCCGACAGGCAGAGCCGCTCAGAGAATGAGCGAACTGACCGGCTGTGAAGCAAAAACTATCCATCGGCTCCTTGAAGTCGAATGGACGTCGACAGACAGACCTGTTTTTAAGAAAAACGAACAGAACACCCTTTCGTGCGACGCGCTCATCTTAGACGAGGTTTCCATGATCGACGCCATTCTTCTTGAAAGCGTTATGAAGGCTTTTCCGCTCGGCTGCCGGCTGATCCTCGTCGGCGACAGCGATCAGCTTCCCAGCGTAGGAGCGGGAAACGTTCTCGGAGACCTTATCTCATCGGGGATACTTCCGACCGTTACTCTCAATGAGATCTTCCGCCAGTCGATGCAAAGTCTCATCGTAACTAATGCTCACAAAATAAACAAAGGCGAGACTCCCGTCATCGACGTCAAAAATAACGACTTCTTTTTCCTTCGCTGCACATCAAATCAAATAATGTCCAACACCATAATAGAACTCTGCAAAACACGCCTTCCCCGAACCTACGGCTATTCTCCCACGGAAGACATTCAGGTCCTTTCCCCTTCACGAAAAGGCGATCTCGGAACATTTGAACTTAACAAAGCGCTCCAGGAGGCTATCAATCCGAAAGCGGACGGAAAGACCGAGATAATCATCAATCAAAGAATTCTCCGTGAAGGAGATAAAGTAATGCAGTATAAAAACAATTATAATATCCCATGGACAAGAAGCGACGGCGTCATAGGCGAAGGGATCTTTAACGGAGATATCGGAACGCTGATCGAAGTCAACAAATCGAATCAAAAAATCAAAATTCGATTTGAAGACAAGATCGCAACTTACACATACGAAGATATTATCGACGTCGACCTTGCGTACTGCTCAACGATCCACAAAAGTCAGGGAAACGAATTTGAAGCTGTTATTATCCCGATGTATAATGCTCCGCCCCAGCTTCTTTACAGAAATCTGCTCTATACGGCAGTGACGCGCGCCAAGAAGCTGCTTATCCTTGTCGGGAAGCCGGAGATAATGGAACGCATGGTCAGCAACAACAAAAGAACCTTGAGGTATTCCGGACTTAAAGAATTTTTACTCAAAGGGATCGAGAAGGGATAAATATGTCCTGCAGCAAAAATAATGAAAACCTGTTTCACCGCTGCGTTTTCTGTTACGAAAAAACAAAAGCTCCATCTGCGGCATGTGATAAATGCCGGAATCTTCTGAGGATCGTTCCTCACGAAACAATACTGCCAAACAAATGCAGATGCATCTCGGCATTCCGCTATGAGGGAGAATATAAGCTTTCGGTTCTTAATTATAAATCGGGAGGAAAATATAAAAAGCTCGCCGATCCATATTCTCTGATACTGAGCAAAACAATATCCGGGCTGTACGGTGATATAAAATTCGACTGTTACACAGGCGTTCCGACCTTAAAAAATCTTTTCAAATTCGATCAGGTCAGACCGCTTGCCGAAAAGACCGCAGCAAGAGATAACGTTGAATATAAAGAGCTGCTGATCCAGACCAAAAAGAAAAAAGCTCAAAGACTTCTCAAAGAGTCCGAACGTGAAAACAACGTAAGAAATATTTTCAAATGCGTTAACAATGAATATATCCAAGGAAAAACAATACTGCTGTTTGACGATGTCGTTACGACAGGTTCAACTCTCACCGAATGTTCAAACGCACTTATGAGATCGGGCGCGGAAAAAGTTTTTTGCGTTACGATCGACTGGTAACGGCAGTTATTTTAACAATAAACGATTCAAAATCGAAATAAAAATATTTTTCTGCCACTAAATAATTTGTTACATATTGACAAAGTGGCTAAACGTATAATATAATTTATATAATAGACGGTTTTATAAAGTTGATTATTGTTTTTACGGGTTCCCCATCCGCAGCATCAATGATCTGCGCATTGGGACGTCCGCATAAAAAGTGATTAAAGAAAAGAAAAGATAATCCGCAAAGGAGATGTGTAAAATAATGAGTGTGGATATTGCAATAGATCTCGGAACTTCAAACACCAGAATTTACATTGCCGGCAAAGGCAAGTTTCTCGACGAACCTTCGGTCGTCACTATAAACCTCGACAACGACGATGTTATAGCTGTCGGGCATGACGCCTATAGTATGATGGGAAGAACATCTCAGCGGTTAAGCACTATCGAACCGATCGTGGGCGGAGTTATTTCCGATTTTTACCTCGTTGAAAACATGATAAAGATCCAGCTGGGCAAAGCAAACGTCAGCCGCGTCGTAAAACCGAGAGTAGTCGCATGTATTCCCGGAGAGATCACCGATGTTGAACGAAGAGCTGTCGTCAACTCCATTCTTTCGATCGGAGTCCGCAGCGTCAGCCTGATCGAAGCTTCAAAAGCCGCTGCGATAGGCGCGGGACTCGACATCAGAAGCCCTCACGGACGCCTCGTTCTTGACATAGGAGGAGGAACAACGGATATCGCCGTGATATCTCTGGGAGATATTTCGGTTTCAAGATCCATGAAGGTCGCCGGGAACAGCTTTGACGAGGAGATCATCCGTTATGTCAGAAGAAAGTATAATCTGATTATCGGAAAGGTCACCGCTCAAAAGGCAAAGTTCGAGATAGGCGCAGTTATCAAGCCCGAGGCTGAAAAGAAATACACCGTCAAGGGAAGAAATACCGTAACGGGACTTCCGCAGGCGGTCGAGGTCTCAAACACCGAACTTTTCGAAGACCTCAGTGAGATCGCTATCCAGATCGCAAGTCAGGTTCAGGACGTTCTTGAAGAAACTCCTCCGGAACTGGTCGGAGATATTTATAAGGACGGAATAGTCCTGACAGGCGGCGGTTCTTTGATCTACGGTCTTGACAAGCTGATCGGAAGTCAGGTCAAGATCGACGTTCATATCGCCGACAATCCGTCAGACTGCGTTATCAACGGCTGCGGATATTCACTCAAATATATAGGTCAGGAAGAGATCGACGAAAACGGAGCGGTAAATCCGCTCAGCATGCCATACTGATTTTTCCTGATACGATCCTATCATTTTATTGTATCGTGATGACATTGACAGTCACATACATCTCATTTGAATTTATACCGTTCTTCGGTCTCTCCCAAGGGTGCGGCCGGAGACATCATAAGACGTAACTGTGTAAAGCACAGTCTGAGCCTGCCATGCAGGCAGCTTCACTGAAACTGAAAACATTTCCGGTGAAGAAGAGTATTATTGCGAAATAAAAGGACGATGACAAAATGATTTATTGCTATCATTGTATGGCACAAATTAAAGATCCTTCTCAGCTGTACTGTCCCAGATGCGGAAAGCAATATAATGTTCATTTCTCTCAGGTTTATGAACTGCCGCCCGGTACTTATCTGAATGACGGAAGATATCTTGTCGGAAAGAGTATAGGAACCGGAGGTTTCGGAATCACCTACATCGGTCGGGATATGAAACTTGATAAAAGAGTTGTTATCAAGGAAACGTTCTACAGCGGTTTGTTCCATCGTGACTGCACCGATCCGGGCGCCGAAAATCCCCTTGAGGTGATCTACGATCCCGAGGAAGTTTCGATTGAGGAAATCGTTTACAAAACCCAAAAGGAATGTTTAAGTCTTTCCAAAGGAGAAAAATACAGTAATATAGTAAAGGTTTACGACTATCTTTTTGAAAACCATACAGCTTATATCATAACCGAATATATAAACGGAAAAACTCTTCACGACAGGATATGCGCGATCGGAAGATTCAGCTGGTATGATCTCTACCCCAAAATGAGGCCGCTCATGCAGTGTCTTGCAACTCTTCACAGAGAGGGTCTTCTCCACAGGGATATCAAACCTCAGAACATAATGATAAGGCGTGTTCATGAATACAACGAGGAATTCGTTCTCATCGACTTCGGACTTGCGAGAACAACTCAGAATGTTATCGTTGACGCCGCCTTCACCCCCGGATTTTCTCCTCCGGAACAAAAAACAGGACAGGAGCTTGACGGAACATACACGGATGTTTATTCTTTGGGAGCAACGATCTACAACGCTCTCACGGGCGAGATCCCTCCCGAAGCAGCAAGCAAGGACGTCTATCAGAACTTCCCTCTTTTAAGCACGCTTCGCTCGTCAAGTACGGTTCCGCCAAAAGTCGTTTCGGCTCTTGAATATGCGCTTGACCCGGACTATAAAACACGCTGCAAAACGATCGACGGCTTCATGTACAGGCTCGAAAACGATTCTACGGCTATGCCGGTCATTACTTATTCGTCAAACTACGACGGAACGGATCAGGGCGGCGTTCAGGTTCAGCGTCCTCTCGGGGCGATTGCGGAACAGAATGCGCTCAGCACTCAGCGCGGTGATATGTATGCAAATCTTCCGTCAACGCAGTTTGCTGTTTCCCCGCTGAGAAACGATACCATTCCTCAGAATCCGGGCGCGATCAGCTCGGGAGGCTATCCGAATTCCTATAATCAGAACTATGCAAAGAATGCATACAAACAAAACAGCCCCAACAATCATCGCGTTCGTGACCACTCGGGAGTTTACATCAATCCCGCAAATCTTCCAAGCGCCAACAAGGAGGAAGAGATCTTCCCTCTTCCGATCACAACCAAGTCTCAGAGTATTGCGATCAATTTTCTTTACATTCTCGGCGTAAGAATGAACGGCGAGATCTCAACCTCGGGAGGAGTCAGGGTTTATCCCTTCGCTCAGATATCGAAGGAAAAACTTGACTACGGAAAACAGATCGACGAAATAAAAAAAGACCTCAAAAACGACACAAATGTGCTTCGTCAATGGGATAATATCATCTCAATATCAATGGGTAATCACCATGAGCTTTCAAGACACATCGTCGGACTGGGTTCGGACGGAACTGTTTATGCCGTCGGAAGCAACGATTTCGGTGAATGCAACTTCGGCAACTGGCACGATGTCGTTTCAATAGGAACAGGAGAACATTTCACTGTCGGTCTGCGTGCAAACGGTACCGTTCTTGCTGTAGGAAATAACGTTTTCGGTCAGTGCAACGTGAATTCATGGACGGATATTGCGGCGATCAGCGTCGGATCGGGTCACACGGTAGGTCTGTTTTCGGACGGTACTGCAGTAGCTACGGGAGATAACTCTTTTGGTCAATGCAGTGTGGGAACGTGGAGTAATGTCATAGCCATCACAGCAAACCGAAAAAACACCGTTGGGCTTCGCGCGGACGGAACAGTTGTTGCCGCAGGAGACAATTCCTACGGTCAATGTGACGTTTCGGACTGGAGTGATATTTCCGCTGTTTCGGCAAGCTCCGTTCACACCGTAGGGCTTCACTCAGACGGAAGAGTTCAGGCTGTCGGAAACAATTCCGATGGTCAATGCAACGTTAACTACTGGAAAAATATTTCCGCTATTTCCATAAGCACCGATCACACCGTCGGCCTTCGTACGGACGGAACAGTGGTTGCAACAGGAAACAACGATTACGGTCAGTGCGATGTGGCGGAATGGGATAATATCATGGAAGTATATACCTATTATCGATGCACCGTAGGACTGAAATGGAACGGAACTGTTGTTGCAACGGGCTACAATGACTTCGGTCAATGCAGTAATGTCAAAAACTGGAAGAATATAAGACTTCCGCGAGTAACCACAATATAGCTTATAATCCTTTTCAAAATAAAAAAGAATTACCGCTGATGGATCGTGTGTTTATCAGCGGTAATTCTTTTTCGCGTTTATTTAAAATTAAGGCAACACCGCACAAAGACCGCCTGACGGCACCCTGCACCAAATCTGCTTGATCTTTTGACCAAGATAGTACACAAAACTCCCTTGAAATACGCCCGAAGGAAGTGCCCTTGGGGTACGTCA
>CACYDE010000127.1 GCA_902773045.1 uncultured Ruminococcus sp.
TAGTGTCAACACAATTAGTGTCAGCACACCCCAATTTATTTGCTGTCGGTCAATAGTCGTTACGACTCTGTTTTAACGTCGTAATCGTCGCCGAATTTAAGCTTTCCGAATTTTCTTTCAAACGCGGATTTATCTATCTGAATAGTTTCGGATTCGGCTTCCGCTGCAGCAGTCCCTTCGGTCGCTGCCGTCGCGTCCTGAACGGCTTCCTCGATCGTTGTGAACGGTTCTGCCGCAGACGCTTCGTCTGCGGAATATTTGCCCGTAGGATACTCCTGATCGAGGCTGTCTTTCATTTCGTCAACTTCTTTTTGCTTTGGAAGGACTTTGAGCGCTTCGATCTGGAACTGATAGGCGTCGATCAGTTTTCTTCTGACGTCCGCAGCTTCCTGTTCGATCTTTGCGATCATATCCTTTTCGCGGATTATTCTGTCGTTGGCGTCAGCTATGATGGAATCGGCCTGAGCTTTGGCTTTTTTTATGATCTCTTCCGCTTCCTTCTTTGCTTCCGTTTTTATCCTTTCGGCTTCGGCGAGCGCCCTTTCTTCGGCGTGACTGATGTTATCGTCTTTTTGCCTGTATTCCTCTATTTTTTTTACTATTACCTCGGATTTTGAAATGATCTCCGAGTTCTGTTTTTTCAACTCCTCAACAGTCGCGGCAACTTCGTCAACAAAGCTTTCAACTTCGTCCGGCTTATAGCCGCCGATGCTCGCTTTTTTGAAGCTGATATTCTTTATCTCATCAACTGTAAGCATATAAATCTCCCCTGTTATCTGTAAATAAAATTTACAAATCTATTTCAGCTTGTTTATCACTATCCTGTATTTTCCCTTTTTGCTCATCAGACCGTCAAACGTCACAATAAATTTTCCGTATCCCCGAACCGAAAGTTTATCGCCGCTCGTCACTTTCAAATCGGGATCTATCACCGTTTTGAAATTAACTGCGGCCAGTCCGGCTTTTATGAGCTGCTGAGACTTTGACCGGCTGAGCTTCGCCGCGCATCCAACGATACTGTCGATCCTCAGAGAAGAAACGACCGCCTCGCGTTCCTCGAAGCTCTGAGATATACTTCCGAAATCTATCCGATCCTCGGTGAATTCTATCCCGACTCTCCCGATCTTTCTTATCTGAGTCCTCACATAGGGAACGATCTCCGATCTCACAAAAACCGAAGCTATCCCTTCCCCGACAACAATATCTCCCAGAACTTCACGCTTTATCCCCAAAGCCATCAATGAACCGAGGAAATCGCGGTGAGTGAGTTTATCGGTTTTTCTGTATTTGAAATTCACGCACTCGAAAGGAAAATCCGAAAACTCGGGCTGCAGATACGGAGGATAAACACAGAACATTACGCGCTCGGCATTCTCATATCCTCCCCACAGGATATAATTGTCACAGCCCGATCTTTTCATTTCATCGACAGCCGCCGACGCTTCACGTTCGTTCAGAAAATAAGAATAATACGGTTTGTAATGCTTTTCGGATAAACTCATCAAGTCGCGAATGTGAAGAACAAGCTTTTTTTCATCTTCGTTAAGCGCATTCATATCAGAAATAGACGCCGCTGCTCTCAAGCTGGTCGAGAAGGTCGTCGCCCGTCATTCCGACGCTGCTCGGAATGATAAGAAATGTACTTGTAGCCACGCGCTTGATCTTACCGCGGCTGGCATACGCCGCTCCGCTCAGGAAATCTATGATCCGCCTTGAATTATCCTTATTTGTATTTTCGAGGTTCAAAACGATCGTGTGCTGTTTCATAAGCTCATCGGCGATCGCCCTTGTTTCATCGCTGAAACGATCGGGCTTGAACAGAACCACCTGCAGCTTTGTCGTGGTGTTTATGTTGACGACCTTATTGTTATTCTGAGTTCCTCCTATAAAAGGGATCCTCGGCGATTCTCTCGGAGAAACGCTTTCCTCCTCATAGTAATCGTCGTCATCGTCGGCGGCCGCTTTTTTTGCTTCCGATTCGTCATACTTATCATCATATTCGTATTCATCGTCGGGAGTATTCCACATTTGTTTAATTTTATCAACAAAACTTCCCATAGGTCAAATCTCCTTGCAGTTAGATTATTTTACGATCGTAAATCAAGAACTCCGGGTGTGCATGCGGTTTTAAAAATCATTGATTTTACAAAATTCCCCCGATCTCGTCCGTCATTGTCTTCGTTTTCAGCGAGAAAAACGACTTTTTTTGACTCAGGAGTAGGATTTGTGCCGCTGCGATCTTACGATCGAATTAGATCATTTGTAAATCCTCTTTCCGAACAACGCAGAACCGACCCTTACCATATTGGCGCCGCAAAGTATCGCCTCCCGGTAATCATCAGACATTCCCATTGAAAGATAGTCCATAGACATATTATCATATTTTTTCGAGGAAATGTCAATAAAAAGACGGTGCATATTCTCAAAATATTTACAAATTTGAGATTTTTCATCACAGATAGGAGGTATCGCCATCAATCCTTTGACGGTAATATTCTCAATATCCTTTATTTCACAAATCAATTCATCAAGATTTTCCGGAAAAACTCCGGATTTGTTCTCCTCACGTCCGATATTGACTTCGATGAGAACATTCATCTTTTTTCCGCAGAGTTTCGCCTGACGCGCAATTTCCGAGGCAAGCTTAACGCTGTCAACGGACTGAATGAGTGAAACCTTGTCAGCGATCTGTCTGACTTTGTTGGTCTGGAGATGTCCGATAAACTGAAGATCACACTTTTCAAGGTCATAGCTGTCATACTTTGAAAGAAGTTCCTGAACTCTGTTTTCTCCGATATATCTCAGTCCGCAGTTTATCGCGTGATTGATAACGGCAGGTTCAACGGTCTTTGTCGCCGCAAGAAAAACGATGTCCTCACGTTTTCTGCCGCTTTTGACTGCCGCTTCGTTAATATTATTTTCAATCGTCTTGTAATTATATTCAACTGCTTCAAATTTTTCTTTAATATCATTTGATAATTTTTCCATCATAAAGCTCCTTTCCGCGAACCACGACAGAATCGTGAAGCGCAACTGTTTCTCCGTTGAGAAGCTCGGGATTGGCAGGGTCGGGATCGCATATTACGAAATCCTTCGCCGAGTATACTATGCTTATCTGTTTAAAATATAATCTTCTTCCGAACATAACATAAACGCCCCGGACTTTTTCTTTTCGTGGTTCGCCGACGACATTCCCCTCTTCATCATGATCCACAACAGTGACATAATCCTCATGAACGGCTTTTTTGCTGACTCTTATCCCGCTGTAAGTCTTTGTTTTTATTGTTATGTTTTCCTCACGAATCCCCGCAAGCGTTCCGTCCATGTAATCACATTTCACAACAAGAAGTCCTTCGTCGGCTTTGGAGCCTTGATTCACCGAAATTATCGTTCCGGGGATCGTTCCCGAAATGACCTTGGGGATCGAAACGTCAACTACGCTGTCACCCATGGTCACCATGATCGCCTGTTCACTCGTCACGGGGCAGAGAAGATACCAATTTATCGTTGTGATAATTTTTCCTATCGCGTCCCCCGGAGGGTCTTTCTTCAAAAAGCCTTCGACATCGGACGCCATCATTCCCTCAACCTTTGAAAAATCGGCGGATTTTTCGAAGCCGTCAAGCGACGATACAAAAATTCCGGATTTTTTGCTTTTTACGTCTCCGATCCCGTTTGAAACGTTGATCCCTGAAAGTGCATTTTCAAGCTCTGCGATCCTCGGCTGAAAATTTGCCGAACCTCCCGTGACAACGGTTCTCTCGTTAAAAAGCTGAAGAAGATCGTATTTCGATTCCCTCGCCAAGCCAAACCTGTTTCCGCTGAGAGAATTTTTAAAAGTTGTGATGTCGTTTCTTATCTGAGCGTCCACGGTGTCAAGATCGACGAAAAGTCCGTTATCGGCGTTGGTCATCTGCTTCAGTATCGTGAGTTCCTCGCTGATCTCGTTGTATTTCTGCCAGCTTTCAACTTCGGCTTCGTTTGAAAAAAGCTTCGCAACGGTCCCGCCCGCGCTTACTTTATCGCCGTCGTTAATTACGTAAGCGATAATGCCGTCTTTTGTATTTTGTATATATTCTTCGCTGCGGACTGCGTAAGCTTTTGCTTCGACATAGTCGTTGACCTCAAAGTAGTCCGCCTGCTCCGTTTCTGTCATAGTAAAATTAGAGGTATATACCAACATCGAAACGTATGCAAGAAGAAAAAGTGTAACTATAGCTCCGAATACTCTTCCGACAGGAAAACGGATCTTTTTTTTCTTTTTGAACCTTCTGTTTTTGTAGCTTTGTTTTTCGTCATTATCTTCGTCTTCCTCGTCGCTTACTTCGATGTAATCTTCGCTGTGATCGTAATTGTCATATTCAAATTCTTTCATCGGTTCACCCCCAATATGAAAAATAATGCTGTCGGTCTTTGTTATTTTGACACCGCACAAAGTTGTCAGACGGTCTTTGTGCGGCATTGGCTTAAACTTCCCACACCAATAACAGCCCTCAGTCTAAATGATTACAGAACAATCAGATGATATCAAGTATTTTTTATTATTACTTTCACGGTGTCACCATCACCCCCACCCCCCTCTTCCTCAAGGAAGAGGGAGCTTCGAGGGATTTGGGGAGCTTCGCCCTTTAACCCATCGGGGCTATCGCCCCGAACCCATTCAACCGATTACCGGGAACTCTGTTTAAATTCCCGGTAAAACAGTTTCGATAAGAATAGATAAGATAATTATAGCAAACCAAACAAATATCCAGACAAGTTCGGCGCGCAGGCGCACGCATGGCTGTGTCATCGTCCTTGAAATACGCCCGAAGGA
>CACYDE010000128.1 GCA_902773045.1 uncultured Ruminococcus sp.
CCTTCGGGCGTATTTCAAGGAAATTTAACGCAGTTCAAGGCAAATTAGACAAGCAGAAATGAAAAGTTATTGATGAACAGTTCCTTAGCTTCTGAGAACTGCTCCGATCGTTTCAAGCTCTTTCATAGCCTTGTTTACGGCGGATGTCGCCTGTTCGTCAGTCAATGTTGCTTCGCTGCTTCTGAGGGTAAGACTGAAAGCAACGCTCTTCTTTCCCTGAGTGATCTGTTTTCCCTGATAAACATCAAACAGCTTAACCGATTCGAGATACTTTCCTGCGCCCTTCTTCACGGCTTTTTCAAGCTCCAGAACAGGAATATCCTTATCACAGATGAGAGCTATATCACGTGTAACAGCAGGATATTTCGGAAGAGGGGTATAATGCTTTTCAAGCTCGGCATATTGGAACATCGTATCAACATTCAGACTGAAGCAATAAACCCTTGTGTTGATTCCGTAGTTCTCCCTCACCTTCGGGTGGATCTCTCCGATGATTCCAAGCGGTTCATCGTTGATCGTGAGAACAGCACATCTTCCGGGGTGATAGCCGAACTGTTCGGAATCGGCTTTGATCTCCCAATTTTTAATTCCGCTGCGGCTGAGAACCTGCTCCGCAGCACCCTTGACTTTGAAGAAGTCGATCTCCTCGCCGTAGAAGCCTGCCGTCAGAACATTCTTTTCCACAGGAAGCTTATCAGGGGTTGTCGGAATATATTCTTTTGCGATCTCAAAAAGGTAGGCATGGTCATTGCGGTTGTTGTAGTTTTTCGAGAGAATTTCGAGCATTGAAGGAAGCGCCGTCGTTCTCATGATCGAAGTATCTTCGCCGAGAGGATTGGAAATTACAACACTGTTTCTGAGAGGATGATCCTCGGGCATCATGACCTTGTTGTAATATTTGGGACTGATAAACGAGTATGTCATTATCTCGTCCAAACCCAATGCGATAAGAGTCTCGGTGATCTTCATATCAAATTTCTGACGAGTACTGTACTTACCCTGTGCTCCGCCTTTTATCGCAGTTGAGGGGATAACGTTATAACCGTAAAAACGTGCGATCTCCTCGGCGATATCAGCTTTATGAAGAAGATCGGGACGGAACGTAGGAACAACTATCTCGTTTCCCTCAATTTTACACTCTATTTTTTCAAGAATAGCCTTCATCTCGTCTGCGGAAATATCCGTGCTGAGGAAATGGTTGATCCAGTCGGGATTAAATTTGATCCTGACAGGCTCGCTCTCAGACTGATCGTCAACGATCACACCATCGAGAACATCCCCGGCGTCAAGAAGCTGAACAAGCTCACACGCACGATCGAGAGCCGGAAGACAGGAATTCGGATCAAGACCTTTTTCGTATCTTGACGAAGCGTCCGTTCTCATGCCGTGTTCTTTCGCCGTAAGACGAACCGAGGAACCCATGAAGTTTGCGCTTTCGAAAACGATAGTTGTTGTATCGTCCATAATTCCGCTGTATTCTCCGCCCATTACGCCTGCGATCGCAACAGGCTTTTCTGCGTCTGCGATAACCAGATTTGAGGGACTAAGCTTTCTTTCGATCCCGTCAAGAGTAGTGATCTCCTCTCCCTCGTTCGCAAGTCTGACGTTGATTTTTCCGTCCTTGATAAAACGAAGGTCAAAGGCATGCATGGGCTGACCGTACTCAAGCATAACGTAATTTGTAATGTCAACAATATTATTTATAGGGCGAACTCCCATGGCACGAAGTCTTTCTCTCATCCAAAGCGGAGAAGGCTTCACTCTTACATTTTCAATTACTCTTGCACTGTAAAGCGGACAAAGCTCGGGGTTGTGGATCTTGACCTCCAACATGCCTTCGCTTGATTTTCCGGTCGGCTTAACTTCGGGTGTATGAAGCTTAAGCTCCTTTCCGAAAGTAGCGGCAGCTTCTCTTGCCAGTCCTATGACGGAAAAACAATCGGGACGATTTGAGGTGATCTCAAACTCAACCTTTGTGTCGTTGAGTCCGATAGCTTCTTTTATATCCATTCCAAGCTCTGTTTTAAGCTCGGGATCATTCTGCAAAACGAAAATACCGTCCTGTATCGCATAGGGGAAATCGTGAACGGTAACTCCAAGCTCGGCTACGGAACAGAACATACCCTCGCTGAGAACTCCTCTGAGCTTACCTTTTTTTATCGGAGTTCCGTCAAACAGTCTCGACTTATCCTTGCAGACAGGGACATAATCACCTGCGGTAAGGTTAGTGGCGGCGGTAACTATCTGCACCTGCTGATCTCCAAGATCCACCTGACACACAACAAGCTTGTCGGCGTCGGGGTGCTTCTCAATGCTCAAAACCTTTCCGACAACAATGTTATCGACCTGACCGCCCTCTGTCTCAAAAAGCTCAACTTTCGAACCGCTCATAGTCATAGCTTCCGAAAAATCACGAGGAGCTACATTTCCGATGTCAACAAATTCCTTTAACCATTTCATTGATAAATTCATAATCCGCAACTCCCTTCAATTAAAACTGTGACAAAAATCTCGTGTCGTTTTCAAAGAACAATCTCATGTCATCGACTCCGTAACGGCGCATTGCAACTCTTTCAAGACCAAGACCCAGCGCGAATCCCGAGTACTCCTCAGGGTCTATCCCGCAGTTTTCAAGAACCTTGGGGTGAACCATTCCGCAGCCCAGGATCTCGATCCAACCCTCATTTTTGCAGACGCGGCAGCCCTTTCCCTTACAGCTGAAGCACTGAACGTCAACCTCCGCAGACGGCTCCGTAAAAGGGAAATGATGAGGACGGAAGCGAACTACGCTGTCTTCGCCGTAAAGACGCTTGATGAATGTTTCGAGAGTTCCCTTAAGATCGGCGAAAGTAATATCCTTATCAACTACAAGACCCTCTATCTGATGGAAAAGAGGCGAATGAGTTGCGTCAACGGCGTCGCTTCTGAAAACTCTTCCGGGAGAGATAATTCTGATCGGCGGCTTCTTTTTCTCCATGACGCGAACCTGAACGGGCGACGTCTGAGTTCTGAGAACTATATTATCGGTGATATAGAATGTATCCTGCGTATCGCGCGCGGGATGATCCTTGGGGATATTCAGCGCTTCAAAGTTGTAGTAATCATACTCGACCTCCGGACCTTCAACGATCTCAAATCCCATTCCGACGAATATCTCCTTGATCTCGTCAAGGACGATCGAGAGGGGGTGCTTATGACCGATCGGTGAAACGTCCGACGGAAGAGTAACGTCGATTTTCTCTTCCTCAAGCTGTTTTTTCAGCTTTTCCTCGGCGAGTTCCTTTTTCTTTGAATCAATAGCGTTTTCGATATAACCTCTTACGTCATTCGCAAGCTGACCGATGACAGGTCTTTCTTCGGGAGACAGCTTTCCCATCTGCTTTAAGATCGCTGTCAGTTCACCTTTTTTTCCTGCGTATTTCACACGGAGTTCTTCAATCGTTTCAATGGCGTTAGCCTTTGAAAGTTCTTCCTTGGCTCTGTCACGAATTTCTTCGAGAGTAGCTTTCATATTCATATTTTTCAATCCTTTCGTCTATAATATTAGAGGGCATAAAAAAAGTCCTATGGAATCAAATCCATGGGACGAACGAGCCGTGGTACCACCCAAATTCTGTTTACAAAGCAAACACTCTGCCGGCCGATAACGGTGCCTTCCGTCAGAACCTACTTGCGCTTTTCTGCGTTTCAGCTCTGCCGCTCAGAAGCGAACTTCACATAAATTCATCAAAGACAGGCTTTCAGCCGCAGACCCGTCATCTCTGGTTGGGAAAGTTTATGCTACTTTTCTTCATCAATGCGTTATAATATAGCATTCCCCAAAAAACAACTGCAAAAGTTCGGCGTGCAGGAGCTCACATGGCGTTGTCATCGTCCTCTTCCTTGCCTGAACGCTCCTGTATCATCTTCTTTTTTGTACTTATTTTCTTGGACTGCTATAAAAGAATGCTGTATTCTATCTGTAACAGTATATCATTAAAATGAAAATTTTTCAAGAGTATTTTTAAAAATTTCAGAAGATATATTCGGTCAAAATTGTAAATTTTCTGTATTATACACAAAAATTCTTGAAAAAAATGTTACTATGTGCTATCATTCTATTATACTCATATAAAAAACAGGAGCGCCTAAACATGGATACATTTACAGAAGAACTTGTTGTTAAAAAAAATACATCAAAGGATACGATGAAGCTGGTCGCTTATTTACTTGGTCTGCTGGCGATCCCCGCGATATGCGTACTCCTGATAAACGTTAACGTTTATTTTGCTATAGTTGCGATCTGCGCGGGATTTTTTTGCATATATGCTGCGTATTATCTTATCACGGGAATGTACGTCGAATATGAATACGCCGTAACAAACAGCAACATTACCATCGACAAAATAATTGCAAAAAGAAACAGAAAAAGAATCATAAGCGTTGACATCAAACGCTTCAACTCACTCAAAAAATTGAGTGAAAGCAATTTTGAAGGAAAATCATACAAAAAGATTTTCAAAGCGAGCATCACTCAGGACGGCAAGGACGTTTACGGTGCGGAAATGCATCTTGACAAATTCGGCGGAGATTGTCTTCTTCTTTTCTCTCCCGGTGAAAAAACGCTTGAAGCCATAAGACCTCACCTTAAAAACACAATAAAAATAGAGCTATTCAAAAACTCCATAAAAAAATCTTCGCCTAAGCCTTCAGAGAATTTCTCAGCCGGCAATTCAAAGCCCGTCTCAAACAAACCGAAAAATAATCCGGTGAAAAAAACTTCGGCAGAATCAAACAAGCCCGAAGAACACACGGATAAAACCTCAAAAGAAGAATCAAAAAAGACAAAACTCAAGAAGGAAAAATCAACCGACGAAGTTAAAAAAACCGAAACCGACAGCAGCGCAGGAACTTCTCGGAACGGTAATAAATCCAAAAAGAAGAAGAAAAAATAATTATAAACAAGGAAGTTTGTTCCTTATAGCGATCCAAATAAATAGACGGATAAAAAGATACGATGCCGGTGAGTGCAGAGCAAGGCGAAGGACGAAGGCATACTGACGTACGCCCAAGGGTACGTGCCAATAGGCGTATGACGAGGACGACAACGCAGCTATGCGCTTACCGGGGCGGCGAACTTGTCCGGATATTTGTTTGGTTTGCTATAGTCAAACTTCCTTTTTCATTTATCTCTATTACACGATCAGAAGCGGAGGGAACTTATGAAAATAGTAAATCTTTTTAACAGCAGCAATGAATCGCAGAAGCTAAACGAAGAAACACTTGCCGAAATCATATTCGAATCCGTTATCGACGATATAAACAAAAAACGAGACGAAGACTGCAACAAAGGAACATTCGGAACACTTTCATGTATCTGCGGAAGCTACGGCATGGCAGGCGCCGCAATGCTTTGCTCAAGCGCCGCGATGACAGCCGGAGCCGGGATCGTAAAAATGATTATTCCCGATAAAATCTACTCCATCGCCGCTTCGAACCTCTGGGAATCAGTCTTCGTGCCGCTTGAAACAAGCCCAAACGGAACTTTATGCTTTAAAGATATTCATCGAATCTTCACCGAAACAGAAAAATGCTCTGCGGCTGTTATCGGCTGCGGAATGAGGGTCACAGAAGATACAAAACAAGTAGTTTCGTATATGTTAAAAAATTACGCCAAACCTATAATCCTTGACGCCGATGGAATAAACTGTCTGTCCGGGCATATAGATATATTAAAAGAACGTCCATATCCCACGATACTCACTCCCCACCCCGGTGAAATGGCGCGTCTTCTCGGCGCTGACGTTTCGGACATTCAGTCTGACAGAATAAAGATCGCTCAAAGCTTTGCGAAAGAAAACGGCTGTATTCTTGTTTTAAAAGGGGTAGGAACTATTGTGGCCGACGGGTTGAAACTGACGGTCAATCCAACCGGAAACGGTTGTCTTGCGAAAGGCGGAAGCGGAGACGTTCTCGCAGGCGTCATCGGCGCGCTGACCGCTCAGGGCATAGACTGTTTTAAGGCTGCGGTCACGGGAGTTTATCTCCACGGCTACGCGGCAGATGAATGCGTTGACGAATACGCTTCCTCGTGCGTCAGCGGCAGAGATGTGATCGAAGCTATAAAATATTTGATGTAGGTGATGTTTTATAAAAAAGCTGAAAACAATGATCTCAGGAATTTTAATCGCTTCTTTTCTTTCTTTTTCCGCGTGTATTTTTTCAAAACCGGAACCCGCGCCGCCGAACCTTGAACTGAGCGGCGATATATGCACCGTAAATTACGGTGTCAAAGAATACAAAGCAAGCGTAACCCATATTTTTCAAGGGCTAACAAGCATAACATTTTTTGAACCTAATGAACTTGAAGGAGTTGTTTACACATTCTCCGAGAACGGATGCAGCATTATGCTGAACGATTTAAAATTCACCACAGACCGTTCTTTCATGGGCGACTCATCTCTTCCTCAGATAATCTGCGACGTTCTTTCCAATGCTTCAAAGGAAGACGCTGTCAAATATATCGAGTGTGAAACTCCGCAAGCAAGCACACTTATCACAGCAACATTCAGCGGAAACACCGAACATTATCCGTATACAATAACAACCGATTTCAATTCGGGATTCATCAAAGAAATAAAAGTAGATCAATGCAATTTTAAAGCGACTTTTTCAAACAGATAAAAAACAAAAGACTTGCAGAAGATAGAAATCTGATGCAAGTCTTTTATCATATATGGTGGGAGAGGGTGGATTCGAACCACCGAAGCCGAAACAACAGATTTACAGTCTGCCCCATTTGACCGCTCTGGAACTCTCCCAAA
>CACYDE010000129.1 GCA_902773045.1 uncultured Ruminococcus sp.
CATTCATTTCCGCCAGCGTCATTTGTCTGTTCATGTGTATATTATATCACATTTTTCAGGTTTTGGCTACTGTGCGGTGTTGCCTTAAAGATTTTTCGGAAATGTAAATTTTTTCACATATAATGTAAATCAACTCGTTGTGCTATAAAAAAACAATATTAAAGTTTTGATCCAACTTTTTCAAAAGTACCCCAAGGGTACGCCAGTATGCCTTCGTCCTCCGCCTTGCTCTGCACTTACCGGCATCGTCTCCTTTTGTCCGTCTATTAATTTGGATTGCTATAAGATAAGCGAAAAAATAATAACTTAAACTTCCCACATGCAAATTGCCTTTTTTCCTCACTAACTCTGCTCTTGCAATGGTAAATATCGCTTAAAGAAAATATTTGCAGGGGGGTCGGGGCGGCAGCACCGATAGGTAGAGGGCGAAGCCCTCCGTCCTCTTAAGCCCCCTCTTCCTTGAGGAAGAGGGGGTTGGGGGTGATGGTGACGACTTTAGCTTGGATCGAGGAATAATTCCGGATTCGATAGCGATATCAGTATTTTACATTTTCAATTGCTGATAAATTCTTTGGTAAGCATCATTTTAAGTGTGGGAAGTTTAAGTAATAATAAATTATCAACAAATACAACTTTCCAAATCCAAGAACAAAAGCAAGAGCACAGCGGATTGCCGGTCAAAGAAAAATAAGGTGAATTGTTAATAGCACAACAGGTTAAATTAATGAATCTTTTCGGAGGCTGAGTTATGCGATTGTTTGATCTTCACTGCGATACATTATACAGAGCTTTTACGGAAAAAGGGAGTATTATCTCAAATGATTTCGAGATCTCTCTTGAAAAAGGGAATGATTTTGACCGTTGGATCGAGTGTATGGCGGTCTGGATACCCGACAATGTCAGGGGGGAAAGTGCGGAAAGGCTCGTTGAGAATTGTTATCGGCTGCTTTTAAACGAACTTAAAATATGCAAAAAAGAAAACAGATCGGTCGGAAAAACAGAAACAATGAGCGATATCGTCTCAAAGGCAAATATTATGCTGACTATTGAGGGCGGCGCTGCTTTGAACGGTAAGATAGAAAATATTGAAAAATACCGCAGAATGGGTGTTCGTGCGATGACGCTGACGTGGAACGGCCGCTGCGCGATCGGGGACGGCGCGGACGTTGAAAAGCCGCGCGGTATCACCGAATTCGGAAGAAAAGCGGTGAGAGAGATGGAACGCTGCGGAATTGTCGTCGATGTTTCTCATGCATGCGACAAACTCTTTTACGATGTTGCCGGGTTAGCCCGGAGGCCTTTCATCGCAACTCATTCCAATTCAAGGTCTGTCTGTTCTCACAGACGAAACCTCACCGACGATCAGTTTGCGGTCATCAAAAATAACGGCGGGATAGTCGGAATAAATTTTCATAAATATTTTCTTGCGGATAATGATTGGTGCATAAATGACATTATAAAGCACACGGAATATTTTCTGAGTCTGGGAGGAGAGGATACCGTTGCGATAGGCTCGGATTTTGATGGAGGGGAACTTCCCCCGGATATGAGGTCTATAGAAGATATGCACAAAATTTACAATGAATTTCTGCGATTAAATTACAGCGAAGAGCTCATCGATAAACTCTTTTTTAAAAACGCATATAATTTTTATCAAAGCTTTGACAATTGCCCGAATATAGTGTAAAATACAATTTGGTACACCCGATTGACGGCTTGATTGCCGGCGGTGTGTTTTATAACGACAGAAAGGATTGTTATAACTTATGAAGTACAACAGCACCACAGATAAAAACATTGTTGTGTCTGCGTCGCAGGCGATCGCGCAGGGTATCTCAAAGGACGGCGGACTTTTCGTTCCTCAGGAGATCCCGCAGTATACTCTGTCCGATATCGAAAATCTGACAAAGCTTGATTATATCGGAAGAGCAAAGAAGATTCTTTCGGACTATCTCGATGATTTCACCGAAGCTGAAATTGATGAATGCGTAACTAAGGCTTATGCTGCCGAGAAATTCGGTTCGAACGACCCGGCTCCGATCTCTTATCAGAAATTCGGTGATATTGACATTAATGTTCTGGAGCTTTGGCACGGTCCCACTTCCGCTTTCAAGGACATGGCTCTTCAGATCCTTCCTCATCTTCTCACGAAATCGCTCGCAAAGACTTCTCCCGACAAAGAAGCCGTTATTCTTGTCGCAACATCGGGAGATACGGGAAAAGCGGCTCTTGAAGGATTCAAGGACGTTAAGGGAACCAAAATTATGGTATTTTATCCCGTTGACGGCGTAAGTCCGATGCAGAAGCGTCAGATGACAACTCAGGAGGGTGAAAATGTTAATGTCTGCGCGATCAGAGGAAACTTTGACGACGCACAGACAGGCGTTAAGAAGATCTTTACTGACAGAGATCTCGTTTCAAAGCTTGAGGAGAATAATTATATCTTCTCGAGCGCAAATTCGATCAACTGGGGCAGACTCCTTCCGCAGATAGTTTATTACTTCTCTGCTTATGCACAGCTTGTGAACGACGGAAAGATCAGCCTCGGAGACAAGATCAACGTTGTTGTTCCGACAGGAAACTTCGGCAATATTCTTGCATCTTACTACGCGTTCAGAATGGGTCTTCCTATCAATAAGTTTATCTGCGCTTCGAATTCGAACAACGTTCTCACAGATTTCATCGCTTCGGGAAATTATGACAAGAACAGAAGCTTTTTCGCAACGATCTCCCCTTCAATGGATATTCTTGTTTCCAGCAATCTTGAACGTTTCCTCTATCACATGACGGACGGAAACGACGAAAAGGTAAAGGAGTGGATGACCGCTCTTAAAACCACCGGAAAATACAGCGTTGACGATGAGATCCGCGAGAAGATCGGCAGTCTTTTTGCAGGCGGATTCTGCAGCGACGAAAAGACAGAGACGATCATCGGCGAGTTCTTTAACAAGTACGGGTATCTTTGCGACACGCACACCGCGGTAGCCGTAAGCGTTTATAAGGAATATGTCGAGAAAACAGGCGACAGAACTCCCGTTATCCTTGATTCAACGGCGAGTCCCTACAAATTCAGCGGAAGCGTTCTCAGGGCTGTTGTCGGCGAAGAAGAAATTCCGGACGACGAATTTGAAATGGTGGAGCTTCTTAACAGAAAGACTAACGCTCCCGTTCCTGCTCCGCTGGCTGCTCTTAAAGACAAGGAAACGCGTTTCACAAGCGTTGTTGACGCAGATGAAATGCCGGAATTCGTTCTTTCATCGCTGGGTGTAAAATAATGTCGCTTTATGTTTTAGGCGATCCGCACCTTTCGTTTGGTGTGGATAAGCCCATGGATATCTTCAGAGGCTGGGGAAATTATGTCGAACGTCTTGAAAATAACTGGAAAGAAATTGTTTCCGAAGACGATACTGTCGTGCTTGCGGGAGATATTTCATGGGGAATGAACCTTGACGAAACGCTTCTTGATTTTAAATTTATTGAAGGTCTTCCCGGAAAAAAGATAATTCTTAAAGGAAACCATGACTATTGGTGGGACACGAAAACAAAGATAGAGAGGTTCTTTGCCCAAAACGATATAAAAAGCGTTTCCGTCCTTTTCAATAATGCTTACCGTATAGACGATATCGCCGTCTGCGGAACGAGGGGTTGGTTTTATGACGCTCAGGGTCCTCAGGATTCCAAGGTTATCAGCCGTGAGGCGGGAAGACTAAGAATGTCGATCGAAGCGGCAAAAATTCTCGGAGGAGAGATCATTGTTTTTCTTCATTATCCGCCGGTTTTTGCGGGAAGAGAATGCCCCGAAATGATGAACGTTCTTTTGGAGTATGACATCAAAAAGTGTTACTACGGTCATCTCCACGGAAAGAAAACACATTCGCTCGCCAATGTAGGAAATTACAAAGGGATAGAATTTAAGCTTATCGCAAGCGATTACACGGGTTTCAAACCTATACACGTTATATGAAGTGTAATTTTCCGTATCCAATAATTATTTTTTACAGAAAATTCATAAAAAAGGTAGATTTATTCCCGTATTTATGATATACTAATCAAGTTAGACGCTAACCGAGAGTTTAAGAGGGTTACGTAATTACAGAAAGAACGCACGGCTGCTTTTGAAGCACGAAAAGTTAAAATGCCGATATGCGCAGGAGGAATAAAAAATGAGTTTAAAAGCATCAAATAAGGTAGAAACAAACAGACATGAAGTTGAAGTTTCCGTTGACGGCGAGTCCTTTAAGAAAGCTATCAACTCTGTTTATAAAAAGCAGGTCAAGAACATCAATATCCCCGGATTCAGAAAGGGAAAGGCTCCCAGAGCCATCATCGAGAAGATGTACGGCAAGGAGGTTTTCTATGAGGACGCTATGCAGGAGCTTTATCCTCAGGCTCTTCAGGACGCTGTTGACGAGGCAGGTCTCAGAGTTGTGAACGACAAGATCGACCTTGACGTAACGGAAGTTTCCGAGGACGGTTTCACATTCAAGGCAGTAGTGACTACATATCCCGAAATCACGATCGACGGCTACAAAGGGATCGAAGTTGAAGCGGTTTCCGCGGAGGTCACCGACGAGAAGATCAACGAAGAGATCGACAAAGCAAGACAGAGAGCAAGCAGCGTTCAGACCGTTGAAGACAGACCGGCTCAGGACGGGGATATCACAGTCATTGATTTTGAAGGCTTCAAGGACGGCGAGCCGTTCGAAGGCGGAAAGGGCGAGAACTACAACCTCACCATCGGCAGCGGCAGCTTCATTCCCGGTTTTGAGGAGCAGCTCATCGGTCACTCCACCGGTGAAGAGTTTACGATCAGCGTAACATTCCCCGAGGAGTACCAGGTTGAGGAACTCGCAGGTCAGCCGGCTGAGTTCAAGATCACACTCCACGAGATCAAGACCAGAGTTCTTCCCGAGCTTGACGATGAATTCGTTAAGGACGTGAGCGAAGAAGCTTCTACGGTTGACGAGTATAAGGCTGAGATCGCAAAGACTCTTGCGGAGGATCTTGATAAAGCAAGAGAAAACGATATTGAAAATAAGCTTGTTGACGCACTTGTTGAAAAGGTCGAGGGGGAGATCCCGGAGGCTATGTACGATAACAAGGTCAAAGATATGCTCAGAGAATTTGAGATGAGACTCAGATCACAGGGTCTTGACCTTGATACTTATATGAAGTATACGGGTCTTACAGAGGATTCTTTCAGAGATCAGTATGGCGATGAAGCCGAAAAGAGAGTTAAGGTAAGACTCGCTCTTGAAAAGATCGCGGAGACAGAAAATATCGAAGCATCGGAAGAAGATCTTGAGGAAGAATTCAAGAAGCTTGCCGACGCTTACGGAATGGATACTGACAGAGTTAAGAAGATCGTTCCCGCAGAGGAGCTTAAAAAGGATGTAGTTGTTTCCAAGGCAATGGATCTTGTTAAGGAAGCGGCAGTTATCAAGTAAATTATTTATAAAAGTTAAAATGTAATCAAAGACTGCCGAAAGGCTGCGTATTGTCGCGGGAAAATTTTCGGCAGTCTGAATAATATTCGGATCTGTGACTAAAATTTAATTGCACTGAGTTATAATTGCAATGGTATACGGCGAATCAAGAAACAATATAACTCCGCCGTGAAAATTGCAGGTGACCGTAAATCGGAAACCGTCATTTTCGCTTTCAGCGGCGAAAACGACAGACGGCAGCGGAGAAGAAGTCGAGGATCCACGATCTTTAGAACCTCATAAACAAATGATTTTTTATTTTTACGATCTGCTGCCTTAATAATTTAGAAAGGATGAAAAAGATATGGCATTGGTACCTTATGTAGTAGAGCAGACGAGCAGAGGAGAGCGTTCCTATGATATTTACTCAAGACTGCTTAACGACAGAATAATTATGCTGACAGACGAAGTGAACGACGCAACGGCAAGCGTTGTTGTTGCTCAGCTTCTTTTCCTTGAGGGTCAGGATCCCTCGAAGGATATCAGTCTTTATATCAACAGCCCCGGCGGTTCGGTAACGGCAGGTATGTCGATCTATGATACGATGCAGTACATCAAGTGTGATGTTTCCACTATTTGTATGGGTATGGCTGCGAGCATGGGAGCATTTCTTCTCGCGGCAGGCGCAAAGGGAAAAAGACTTTCCCTTCCCAACAGCGACATCATGATCCATCAGCCGAGCGGCGGCGCACAGGGTCAGGCGACGGACATTATGATCCACGCAGATCATATCATCAGAACAAAGAAAAAACTCAATACGATCCTTTCCGAGCGCACGGGACAGCCGTATGACGTTATCGCAAGAGATACGGAAAGAGATAATTTTATGACGGCTGAGCAGGCTTTGGAATATGGTTTGATCGATAAAATTATTACCAAGAGATAATTTGGATGTTTCAATGAGGAGCTGTCAAAGTTATGGCGGGGAAAAATAATAACAATAACAACGATAATATATGCTGTTCTTTCTGTAACAGACCTCAGGATCAGGTCGCAAGACTGATCGCAGGAAAAAACGTTTATATCTGCGATGAATGTATCGGTCTTTGCAATTCTATCCTTGAAGAAGAATTCGGCGAGACTCTTCCCAAAAAGAAGAAGAGCCGAAGCGGCAGCTTTAAGCTTAATCTGATAAAGCCTGCGGAGATGAAAAAACACCTTGATGACTATGTTGTCGGTCAGGAAGAAGCTAAAAAGACTCTTTGCGTTGCGGTCTATAATCATTACAAAAGACTGAAAACGCTGAAAAACGACACGGAGATCGAGAAGAGCAACGTTCTTCTTCTCGGCCCCACAGGCGTGGGAAAGACTCTTCTTGCGTCAACTCTTGCCAAGGCGCTTGACGTTCCGTTCGCGATCGCCGACGCAACCACTCTGACCGAAGCCGGCTATGTCGGCGAAGACGTTGAGAATATTCTCCTTCGTCTTATTCAGGCAGCGGATTTTGACATCAAGAAAGCCGAACGAGGCATTATATATATTGACGAAATCGACAAGATCGGACGAAAGTCCGAAAACCCTTCGATCACACGCGACGTCAGCGGCGAAGGTGTTCAGCAGGCACTTCTTAAGATCATCGAAGGAACGGTCGCAAATGTTCCTCCTCAGGGCGGAAGAAAGCATCCGCAGCAGGAGTATCTGAAAATAAATACAAAAAATATTCTTTTCATCTGCGGCGGTGCGTTTGACGGTCTTGAAAAAGTTGTTGAAAAGCGTAAGGGATCATCGTCTCTCGGCTTTGAAGCAGCCGTCAGCAGTAAAGAGGAACTCAGCAAGACCGACTGGATGAAAGACGTTGTTGCTCATGATCTTGTGAAGTTCGGACTGATCCCCGAGCTTGTGGGAAGAATTCCCGTTATCACCGCGCTCAAAGGGCTTGACGAAGAAGCACTTGTTCAGATCCTGACCGAGCCGAAAAATTCGATCGTCAAACAGTATCAGAAGCTTTTCGAAATGGACAATATCAAGCTCAGATTCACCGACGACGCTCTTCGCGCTATCGCCGGAAAAGCGATCGAGCAGGAAACCGGAGCGCGCGGTCTGCGTTCGATCATGGAGGATGTTCTCGGTGAATTGATGTTCAGTTCGCCTTCGGACGAAACCATCGTTAAAATTACGATCAATGCCGACGCAGTCAACGGACTTGATGTTCCCGACATCGAGCGTGATCTTTCAAGAAGAATATCTGTGGGTCTTGATAAATCGGAGTCCGCAGATACAGCTTCGTAAGACTTACATTTGTTTTTGATCTATCCATAACTGCTGTAACAACGTGTGGTAGTATGCCCGATATTGTTACAGCTTTTTGTGGTATTATGGAAACGTTCCCGATAGGAGGGTAGAAAAATATGAATAAAGAATATATGGTGAATAACATAGAGAATTACGATTTTCAGTCTCTCGGAAAAGTTCCCGTGCTTGCGCTTCGCGGACTGGTGGTTTTTCCGGATTCCGTGATCCACTTTGACGTTGCAAGAACAGCTTCGGTCGCTGCGGTGAATGCTGCTATGAAAATGAATCAGATAATGTTCGTGACGACTCAGAAGGATCCGATGAAAAGCCGTCCGTCTCCGGACGATCTCTTTGAGGTAGGAACGGTCGTGAAGATAGTTCAGACGATACGTCAGCCCGATAATTCAACGAGAGTTGTTGCGGAAGGTCTTCACAGAGGCGTCGCAATTGAACTGAAAAAAGAAAAAAGCTACATTGAGGGAGAGGTTATTTCCTGCATTTACAAAGCGCCCGAAACACCGACCGAGCAATTGGCGATGATGAGGATCGTGAAAAACGAGTTTCAGAGGTATGTGGATCTTTCGCCTAAGATTCCGAATGACATAATGTTCAGGGTGGAGCTTTCAAATTCACCGAGTAAGCTTGCGGATTTCGTCGCAAATAATATTGTTGTTGACTTCAATTCAAAGCAGAGAATGCTGGCAGCTTTCGGCGTCGACGAAAGACTTGAAATGATCCTTGAAACTTTATACACCGAAACCGAGATCCTTGAGATCCAGAATAAGATCATCGACCGCGCTCATGAACACATGGACGACAATCAGAAAGAATATTTTCTTCATGAACAGATCCGCGCGATCCGTGAGGAACTCGGCGAAGAAGATATTGACGAAGAGGCAAATGAATATAAGGAGAAAATCCTTGCTCTTAAAGTCGAGAAAAAGATCAAGGAGCAGCTTTTGAAAGAATGCGGCAGACTTCAAAAGCTGCCCGAAGCGTCTCAGGAAGCCTTTACGCTGAGAATGTATCTTGACGCTTGTCTGGAGCTTCCGTGGGACAAGTCTTCAAAGGATAAAATAGAGATCTCCGCTGTGGCAAAATCTCTCGATAAAAATCATTACGGACTTGATAAAGTTAAGGAAAGAATAATCGAATACCTTGCTGTCAGAAAGCTTACGCCCGATGTTAAAGGTCAGATCATCTGTCTTGTCGGTCCTCCCGGAGTCGGAAAAACCTCCATCGCACAGTCCATCGCGGCAGCCATCGGGCGAAAAGCAGAGCGCATCGCTCTCGGCGGAGTTCATGACGAAGCTGAGATCAGAGGTCACAGAAGGACGTATATTGCCGCTATGCCCGGACGCATAATTTCTGCGATCAAATCTGCCGGAACAAACAACCCTGTTCTTATTCTTGATGAAATAGACAAGCTTGCGTCAGATTACAAGGGCGATCCGACGAGCGCACTTCTGGAGGTTCTTGATCCCGAACAAAACAGCACTTTCCGCGATCATTACATCGACCTTCCGTTTGATCTGAGCAAGGTTATTTTTATCACAACGGCGAATGACTCATACTCCATTCCTGCGCCTTTGAAAGACAGAATGGAGGTCATTGAGATAGGAAGCTACAACCGCGAGGAAAAATTCCACATCGCGAAAAAGCATCTTATCCCGAAACAACTGAAAAACAACGGTCTTAAAGCTGCGAACTGCAAGTTTTCAAGCTCGGCAATATACTCTTTGATCGACGGATATACACGTGAGGCGGGAGTGAGAAATCTTGAAAGAAAGATCTCTGCGGTTCTAAGGAAAATTGCACGCTGCGTTGCGTCGGGCGAAACGGAACAGATCTTCAAGATAGACGCGAAAAATATCGAGGAATATCTCGGCCCGAAAAAGTTTAAAGAGGATCAGCTTTCCTCGAAAAATGAAGTCGGACTCGTCAACGGGCTTGCTTGGACGGCTGTCGGAGGAGAAACTCTTCCCATCGAGGTCGCGGTCGTTCCGGGAACGGGAAAAATCGAGCTGACCGGTTCTCTCGGAGACGTCATGAAAGAATCCGCAAGGATAGCCGTTACGTGCGTTCGAACCAGAGCGGAGCAGCTGGGTATCAAATCGGATTTCTACAAGGTCAACGATATACATATCCATGCACCCGAAGGCGCTGTTCCGAAAGACGGTCCTTCCGCAGGAATAACGATGACCACAGCTATTGTTTCCGCTTTGACAAACAAGCCTGTCAACCGATTTACGGCTATGACCGGTGAGATCACGCTTCGCGGCAAAGTTCTTCCCATCGGGGGACTTAAGGAAAAGTCGATGGGCGCGTATAAAATGGGCATCAAAACTATTATCATCCCGAAGCAGAATGAATCGGATCTTTATGAGATCGACGAAACGGTTAAGGAAAACGTTAATATTATTCCTGTGGAAACTATTGATGAGGTTCTTGAAATCGCGTTCACCCTCGACAAGACCTATGAAAAAGAAACGGTGAAGCCGTCTAAAAAAAGAGCGGCAAAAAAATCGGAAAACAAGCCTGCCGAAACGGTTAGCGTCTGATGGGAGAGATCACATGAATTTTAACAATGCCGAATTTGAGTATGCAGCGGGAAAGTCTTCTCAGCTTCCGAAATCAACAATGCCCGAAGTTATTTTTTCCGGACGAAGCAACGTCGGAAAGTCGTCTCTGATAAATAAACTTGTGAACAGAAAATCTTTGGCGAGAGTCAGCGCAACTCCGGGAAAAACCGCAACGATAAATTTTTTCAGGGTCGATAAGTTTCATCTTGTTGATCTTCCGGGCTACGGTTACGCAAAGGTTTCAAAATCGGAAAAGCAGCGATGGTCGGAACTTATGGAAGGGTATTTCAATCAGGAAAGAAATTTTTCTCTTGTCGTTCAGATAATTGATATGCGTCATGCTCCTTCGGCGGACGACATGAATATG
Source organism: uncultured Ruminococcus sp. (assembly GCA_902773045.1). Lineage (GTDB taxonomy): Bacteria > Bacillota > Clostridia > Oscillospirales > Acutalibacteraceae > RUG592. The sequence continues at coordinate 10,668 of CACYDE010000129.1, forward strand.
ATCGAATATCTTTATTCCTGTGGATTTCCTTTTATAATTGTTCTTACAAAGAAGGATAAGCTAAAGAAAACTCAGCAGGTCAAAAGACTTGAAGAGTTGGAAAATGAACTGGGAAATTATCCCGATGTTCCTAAATTTCCTTTTTCCGCGCTCACAGGCGACGGCGCGGAGGAGATAAGAAATTACATTGAAAAGTGTGTTGAGGAAACGATCGAAGAAATGAATTCCGAAGAGGAATGATTTTCGATATGATATTTTGACGAACGTTGAGAATTATCTACGCAGGCGGTAATGCCGCTGTTATAAGACGCTTTAAAAAGAGGTGCAGCCAAAAAAGCTGTACCTCTTTTTTGTGAATTATAAAATTTCTTTGAATTTAATCTCAATAAATTGACATATAACAATTTTAATTGTAAAATATAAAATAGAGTTCTGTACATCTTTTACTGCGGCGGAAAAGCAGCCGCAGGATTTATACTAAAATACATTAATTTATTCTAACCACACTGTGGTTTATTAATGCGGCAATTAATAATACAAAACCGGCGCAGGTCACAAATGGGGGCGAGACCGAAATTGTGATTATTTAATTGCAAAAGCAATAAATGTTTCGGAGGCTGATTTATGAAAAAAATTATATGCTTGGCTTTGTCGCTCTGTTTGATGTTTCTTGCGGCAGGCTGCAACTTTTTGATAAAAAACGACGGAAGCGATCGTCTTGATTATCCTGTAACGGTAGGTAATATTGTGTTTGATTCCGCTCCGACCGGTGTTGTTGTTTTGAGTGAAAATCTTGCCGATGTTATCATTGCCTGCGGTTATGAGGGAAAGCTTTCGGGAAGAAGCGACGCATGCTCTCAGAAAGGTATCGAAAGACTTCCGTCCGTCGGAACGCCAGACAGTCCGGATATGGAGAAGCTTCGTGAGATATCTCCCGAGCTTATCATAACGGACGCGATATTTGAGGATTCCGTGAAAGAAAAGATCACGGCTCTCGGTGCGGAAATAATGGTGGTGAAACCGGCTTACAACAAGAATGAGCTTTCCACTCTGTATTCCAATCTTGCGTCTGTTCTTGGCGGAGGCTACAGCGGAAAGATGAAGGCTATGGACACGATCGACTCGATCGAAGGCGAACTTGATTCGATGAAAAATGAGGTTTCGGGCGAAGAAGTGATTTCCACGGCATGCTATATATACGAAATGAACGGAGATCAATGCAGAGTTGTTTATGGCAGCTGCTACGCTTCCGATCTGTTTGAATATGCTCATCTGACAAATATAGCTTCCGATGACGAAGACGGTTATATCGGAACCGATGTTCTTCTCAGAGGAAATCCCGACACTATTTTCTGTGACAGCGGAATTGCGGAGAAAATATATTCAAATAATGATTTGAGATCGCTTTCGGCAGTGTCCGGCGGAAGGGTATTTACCGTTCCCGAGAAGTATATTATGCTGCAAGGGAAAACCTGCTTGACTGCGGTGGATTTCATGATCGCAAAGACCCATGAGGGCTACACGCCGAAGCAGGAATGGCCGGAAGAATTTGAGGTTGAGGAAGAAAAACCGGTTTTTGTCGCGCCTTTTGAACCAAAGGAAGGAATTTTTTACACTATCGGCGAAACATACAGTCCCATCAAGGATATCGAACAGAGACTCATTGATCTGGGCTATATGGAGGGAGAAGCGGACGAAACCTACACCGAGGAAACTGCGGTTGCGGTGAGTGCTTTCCAGGAACTGAACGGGCTGAATGTCACGGGAATTGCGGACTATGAAACTCAGTCGGTTCTCCTTTCGGAAGATGCCGTTCCGATGTCATAAAAATAATAACGATCAGATAAAAAGGAGAGATCTCGTGTGAGTTTCTCCTTTTTATTATTTTTATAAAAATATTTTCTATAATCGGTGAAATAAATATTGATTTTTGCGATATAATGTGTTATAATCTTATCACATAGTTGACAATACATATTTTTATGTTTATTGTGACCTATGTAAATTATGTACACGCATTATACAGAATTAAATTCTGTGTAATGTGTGTCCCCTCTCCGTTATAATTAGGTGCGGCGAAAATTTTTTGAAACATAAACACATCTTTTAAAAATTCCCACGAAAGTAAGATCCTTTTGTGGGAATTTTTTGATTATTACGTTTTGACAATATTTGTAAATTAATTGTGATATTATTATTACCGGAAAAAAATCAGTAAATATATAGTCAAAACCGCAAAATGTAGTATGCTTATATAAAAATAAAGCTATATATAGATGTGCGCCAAAAAGTCCGGATTTCGGCCAAAAGGGTTGATTTTTTTTCGTTTAAAGGGTATAATATAACAAAAAGTGGGGAAGGGTGGCGAATGGTGTCAGATTGTGTCAGCTGGGTGCTGCGCAGTGGAAACCGTTAAATATTATGACGAATTACCTGACTGGTTCATATCAACATAATATCGACTCAAAGGGCCGCCTTACCGTACCCGTCAAGCTGAGGGAACAGCTTGGTGACACTTTTTATCTCACAAAGGGGATCGACGGCTGTATTTTCGTTTATCCCGAAAAAGAGTGGGATGTCTTTATGGAAGATCTGTGCAGTAAACCTATTTCCCGGGCGGCTGCGGTTCAGCGTCACTTTATCGCGAATTCTGCGCTTGTGGAAACGGACAGTATGGGGAGAATTCTTATCCCTAAAAATCTGAGAGAGTACGCTAAGCTGGAAAAGGACACGATGTTCCTTGGGGTCGGAAAGCGTGCGGAAATCTGGTCGACCGAGGAGTTTGAACGCTTCACGGAGGCTCAGACTCAGGAAAGCATTATGGCTGTGATGTCTTCCGGATTGATATGATTTGTGCCGGACGTTTCGGCGGAGCTTTTGTTTTTTGTTTTGGGTAATATAAATATAAAAGATGAAGCCGTTTGATGAAAACGGCGGGCGTTTCCGGTTTGTGAAGCGCAAAATGTTGGTTTTCTTTCGGACGCTCGGAAATATACCGAAGAAAACGGACTGCAATACGTTTTGAGGAGCGGCGGAACTTTGAGTTTCCGACCGTTTCAAAGGAGTAAATATGGAATTTGTACACAAGTCTGTTTTGCTTAATGAAACGATTGAAGGACTGAATATTAAGCCTGACGGGGTTTACGTTGACGGAACCGCAGGGGGCGGCGGTCATTCGTTTGAGATCGCAAGCAGACTCGGCGATGACGGGCGGCTTATCGCAATCGACCAGGACCCCGACGCGATAGCTGCGGCGACCGAAAGACTCGGCCGCTTCAATAATGTTACTATAGTGCGCTCAAATTTCAGTAATATAAAAGCTGTTTTACATTCGCTCGGGATCGGCGGAGCAGACGGAGTTTTGCTTGACATAGGCGTTTCATCATGGCAGCTTGATTCGCCCGAAAGGGGTTTTTCCTATCATTATGACGCACCTCTCGATATGAGAATGAGCCGGGAAGGAACGAGCGCTTATGATTTGGTGAACGGTTGTGATCCGGGCGAGCTTTTAAGAATTCTTTCGGTTTACGGTGAAGAAAAGTTTGCGAAGAATATTGTTCGCGGGATCATGGCCGCAAGATCGGAAAGGCCGATCCAAACCACTCTCGAACTTGCCGATATAGTCCGTGAGGCTTATCCTATGAAAGCCCGTCAGAAGGGTCACCCTGCAAGGAAAACTTTTCAGGCTCTGAGGATCGCAGTGAACGGTGAGCTGGAACGACTCGGAGAGGGTCTGAAAAATTCGTTTGATGTCCTTAACAAGGACGGTCGTCTGGCTGTGATAACTTTTCATTCTCTGGAGGACAGGATCGTCAAGAAAACTATGGCGGATTGGTGCGTGGGGTGTACTTGTCCGAGCGATTTTCCTGTTTGCGTGTGCGGAAATAAGCCGAAGGCCGAGCTTGTGAATCGAAAGCCTATTGAGCCGAGCGAAGAAGAGCTTTCGGAAAATAACAGAGCGAGAAGCGCTAAGCTGAGAATATGCAGGAAATTGTAATTATTACAAAAATATAAACTATTTATTTCAAAATAAGTGCTTTGTACACTAAAATTTAACATTTTCGTTATTGTGTACAAATAAAAGAGATTGTTTTCGGATAGTTCGTAGAAAAATAATGTTTGGAAAAGTTACGATTTTGTAGTATAATATATGTAAGGGTTTTGAAGATAGAAAAACCTTTGTTCCGAGAATTTTTATACGAAGTTTTATATGATCGCGGATCGAAACCGTCGTTCGGACGGTGACACCGATTTCGATCAAGTGTTGCTTATACTGATTTCTGATTAAAAGCTTTAAAAGGATTTTCGAGGATAATTTTCCGGGGACAAGGAAGAAGCCGCAGGAATACTGGCGTACCCCAAGGGCACTTCCTTCGGGCGTATTTCAAGGCTGATGACGCAGTATTGCGGAAATTAGGCCGAAAAGACTTAAAGATTTTAACTTAGAAAGCAGTATTGAAATGCAGGACGATTTATTTTGCGGTTTCGCTCCTGTATGTTTGATGGGTTTAAAAGTTTAAAGAATTTTATTCTTTTCTATATAATGAGGTGCTGTGATGGCTTTCACCGAAAGAAATGCGGCGTATGACCTTACTCTGTTTGAAGAGGAAGAGGTCTACGAACTGCCAAAGGCTAAATCACAAAAGAATATTGTTTATGACATTGATGAAGAACGAAAAAAGAGAGTAAAGCCGAGGGTCAATCCGCTGACGGCTATGCTTTCTTTCGCCGTGTCTGCGCTGGTTATCCTTGCTGTTGCCGCGATAATTCACGGACAGGCTCAGCTGACCGAACTGAACAAGCAGATCGGTGACGCTAAAACAGAACTGACCGAGTTGGAGAGCTATTATACTCAGCTTCAGATGAAGGTGGAGAACAAATTGGGTCCTTCGGTCATCGAGGAATATGCCAAAAATACGCTTGGTATGTCGAAAACGGAAAGTTCGCAGAAGGAGTTCATCAGTCTTTCTGAGGGCGATAAGGCTACCGTTGCAGACAGTGAGGAGAAGAAGAGCGTTTGGGACAGAGTTGCCGACGCAGTGAAAAGTATATGGGAAAGCGAAGAATAGCTTCGCTTCGTGTAATATTTTTACATTGTTTTGTATATATATTTGATAAGTCACTGTCAGAAAATAATCTGTGCATTTATACTTGTCTAAATTGCACAGATTATTTTCTAACAGTTCCTAAGTTGAGGGGTGGGGCTGTAACTGCTCCGCCCCGTTTTGAATTATATGTGTGAAATTTTGAAGGGAGAGTCGAATGGGCGATAAGGTTTTGTTGGGGATTAAAAACCGGGCAAGAGTTTTGGTCTTTTTGATCTTGCTCGTCGGTTTCGGATCGATCCTGTCCAGGTTGTTTTATCTTCATATCATTCAGGGCAAAGAACTTTCGGAAAGAGCGGTCGATCAGCAGTTAAGCGATACCGCTGTTTCGGCGAAAAGAGGTTCTATTTTTGACAGAAACGGAAATACGCTCGCCAGCAGCGCAAGCGTGTGGAAGGTTATTCTTGCTCCGGCATACTTTGAAAACGATAAGCAGCGAGAATATGTTTCCGAGGGCCTTGCGAATATTCTCGGGATAAGCTCGTCTGACGTTCTGGAGATCGCGAAAAAGACGGATTCCTATTATCAGACTGTAAAACGCAGGATCGAGAGCGATGAGCGCGACAAGATCCTTGATTTCATTGATGAGATAAGCGACAGATACGAAAGGCTCGCAAGCGTTATCGTGCTTGAAGAGGATTACAAAAGATATTATCCTTATAACGATTTTGCGGCGGCAGTCATAGGTTTCACCGGTTCGGACGGTCAGGGCCTTTCGGGGATAGAATATCAGTATGATTCCTACCTCACCGGAACTCCGGGAAGAATAGTAACGGAGAATGACGGCTGGGGAACTGCCATGCCGTTTGAATATCAGCAGAAAGAGGACGCCAAGGACGGAAACTCTCTTGTTCTCACTATTGATGAAACGATCCAGCATTTTCTGGAGAAATATCTTAAGCAGGGAATTATAGATTACAAGGTAGCCGAGGGTGCGGTTGCGATATGTATGGACGTGAAAACAGGCGAGATCCTCGGAATGGCTGTGGAGAACAGCTTTGATCTGAACGACCCTTACGAGATCGCCGACGAAACGGCGCGGAAAGAACTTGAAAAATTAAGCGGAACGCAAAAGGAAGAAAGGACAAACGAGCTTCTGGCTAAGCAGTGGAGGAATAAGGCTATCAGCGACAGCTACTATCCCGGTTCTGTTTTTAAAGTTATAACCGCTTCTGCGGCGCTTGAAGAAAATGCCGCAAATCTGAACAGTACCTATTTCTGTTCCGGAAGTCTTGTTCCGTATGAGGGTGAAAAAGAGATCCGCTGTCACAATACCGCAGGTCACGGTTCGCAGAATTTTGCGGAGGCTCTCTGCAATTCCTGCAACCCTGCATTTATGATGATAGGTCAGTCTCTCGGCCCCGAAAAATACTGGGAATATTTTCAGTCTTTTGGGTTTAACTCAAGAACGGGGATAGATCTTCCGGGTGAAGCAACAGGGCTTTTCTTCAGTCCCGACGGTTCAATGGGACCTGTCGATCTTGCAATAGGTTCATTCGGTCAGGGTGTTTCGGTGACCCCGATCGAAATGGTGACTGCTGTTTCCGCGGTTGCTAACGGAGGTTACGCGGTGAAGCCATACATTGTCAAACAGATACTTGACGCTGACGGAAATGTTGTGGAAACGACCGAGCCTGTGATAAAAAGACAGGTCATCTCCGAAAAAACTGCGGATACCATGGCTCAGATAATGGAGAAAAACGCAGCGGAGGGAACTGCAAAGAACGGCTATGTCGCAGGCTACAGAATAGCGGGAAAAACAGGAACATCGGAGAAGATCGGTCAGAGCCGAAAAGCGGGTCAGACGGACTATATCGCTTCATACTGCGGCTTTGCTCCGGCGGACGATCCTCAGATCGCTGTTCTTGTTTATTTTGATACTCCCACGGGAGAAGCTTACTACGGTTCGCAGGTAGCAGCTCCCGTTTTCGCAAGCATAATGTCGGAGATATGCCCGTATCTCGGAATAGAAGCTCAGTATACCGAAGAAGAACTGGAGTATATTGATACAGTTGCGGAAACCTACCTTTCAATGGGTGTTGAAGAAGCCATAAATGCAGCGAAAGCAGACGGGTTCGAACCGTATGTATGCGGTGAGGGCGACAAGGTCATAGCTCAGGTACCTCAGGCAGGCTCGAAGATCCCGAGAGGGGGAAGAATTGTATTCTACACGACAAGCGACAGCACCAAGGAAACTGTGAGAGTTCCGGATCTGGTCGGTTATACCGTTGCTCAGGTCAATGAAGTTGCAGCGGAATACAATATAAACATCAGTTTTTCGGGGTCGGTTGATCTTGACACGGTGTATTCCTATGCTCAGAGTATAGCTCCGAACGAGATAGTTTCACCGGGAACCGTCGTTACTGTTTACTTCGGAAACGATGACGTCGACGACACCGTTATGTAGTTTTTTATCGGAAGATAATATTTTACGGCGCTGCCGTTATTGTGAGGTATCGGAAGAGTATGACGTCTGACAGAGATTTTTTGACGATCGGAAAATGTTCGGTCGCAGGAAGTGATAAAGATCAATTTGTCGGATTTTTAAAAAGGCTGAATCTTTCGGATATTATATCAAAAAATGCGGACGTTGTTTTGTTTACCGAAAAATGTGATTACGAAAATTATACGGCTCGAAAAGCGGCGATGCCTTTTTCGGAAGGGCTGAGGTCTTCAAAGCTGCCGTTTCAAACGATACTTACTTATGATCCGCAAAACTGCAAAGCTGATTTTGTCGGAAAAAATGTACGGTTTGGAAACGGTTATACGGTTTTTGAAATGCTCACTCTTGGTTCGATAGCCAGAGTCAGGATCAAAGACACGGGGAAAAAGACAGTCAAATATGCGCTGCTTCTTGCCTGCGGACTGACTCTGTCAGGTGTTCCGTTCGAGGAGATCGCTGCCGCTTTTTCGCCGGAAGTCTGAACAATATTATTAGTCGGGAAAAATTCCCGAAAGATGTAAAAATTATCGGGTCGGGTCATGCCTGCCCGGAAAAGAAGAGAAAAAGAGGGGATATTTATGACAACAGGAATATGGTCTTTTGAGGCTGCTTTGATTTCTTTCATTGTTTCGTCTTTGATCGGAAGCAAGCTTATACCGTTTCTGGTTAAGGTGAAATGCGGTCAGACAATCAAAGAGATAGGACCTTCATGGCATAAAAGCAAGCAGAATACACCCACGATGGGCGGCATCATGTTCATTGTCGGTTCGCTCGTCGCGATAGCCGTGACATGTCTGTGTTATATTATGTCTGCGGAAGATTATATGATAAATAAGCTGAAGATAGCTCAGGTAGCCGCAGGGTTTGCGATGTCGCTTATATACGGCGCGATAGGCTTTATAGATGATTTTATTTCTATAAAGAAAAAAAGAAATCTCGGGCTGACAGCACGACAGAAGCTGATCCTTCAGTTTACTACGGCTTTTGCGTATCTTATAGTTCTGAGAATTTTCGGTGACGACACAAGCACGATCATTCCGTTTGTGGGACTTGTCGATCTTGGCTTTTTCTATTATATTATTTCGGCGGTTGTTATCGTCGGAATAGTAAATGCCGTAAACCTCACAGATGGTATCGACGGTCTGAACGGCTCGGTCACGATGTTTGTTGCTTCGTTTTTTATGGTCATGGCGGGTGTGGGTTCATTTGTGGGAATGAATATCATGTGCGCAGCGATCGCAGGCGGATGTCTGGGATTTCTTATCTGGAATTTTAATCCGGCAAAGATCTTCATGGGAGACACAGGCTCGCTCTTCCTCGGAGGAGCGGTTTGTGCAATGGCTTTCGGACTGGATATTCCGATACTGCTTATTCCTCTGGGCATTATATATCTTTGCGAAATGTTTTCGGTTATCCTGCAGGTTACCTACTTTAAGCTTACTCACGGAAAAAGAATTTTCAAAATGACTCCGATCCATCATCATTTTGAGATGAGCGGCTGGAACGAGATAAAGATCGTTATAGTTTTCAGTTCCGTAACGTTCTTGATGGGAATTCTGACCATGGTGCTGTTCCTGTTCGGAGTTATTCAGTAATATTTTTGTTTGTTTCGGAAAGGAGAGAACTGTTTTGCTTCAAAGCTACACTTACGGCGATCTTGAAAATTTCCGGAAAAAAACCGGGATAAAAACGCCGTCCTCCGATGAAGAAGAACCAAGACGCATGACGTCAAGAAGGCGAAAGAAATTCCGTATTTTTTCAAAGGGCGACGGTTTGGATCTTACGTTTTTTCTTCTTGTGATCGGGATCCTTATTATCGGACTTGTGATGATGTTCTCGGCAAGTTATCCTTATGCATATAACAAATTCGGCGACAGTTATTACTACATAAAAAGGCAGCTTATTTTTGCTGTTCTCGGAGTGGCGATAATGTTTGCACTTTCCTATTTCGACTATCACCATCTTCATAAATTCGCAGCGCCCGCGCTGGCTGTTGCGTGGCTTTTGATGATCGCCGTTCTCATCATGCCTTCTTCCGGAGGCGAAGACGAACCGAAGCGGTGGCTGGAGCTGGGGCTTTTTCGGATCCAGGCTTCGGAGATCTGTAAATTTGCGCTGATCCTTTTTTTCGCAAACTGGGGTTCGATCTACTACGCAAAAATGAAATCCTTCAAATTCGGCGTTCTTCCCGGAATTGTGGTTTTGGGAGTGACGGGTCTGCTGCTTTATCTTGAACCGCACTATTCCGGTATCGTTATCTGTACTTTGATCGTTGCGGTAATGCTTTTTCTTTCCGGCGTTCCGATCAAGTTTTTTGCGATAGCCGGAGGAGCGGCTGCAGGACTTGTGGCGATCATGGCTGTGACAGGAATGCTGACGTATGCGATGTCGCGTCTTGACGGTTGGGGTCAGGCTCTGGAATATACCACTCCCGATATGTGGCAGACCACATGGCAGACGAGAAATTCACTCTATGCGATAGGTTCGGGAGGTATCTGGGGACTCGGATTGGGTCAGTCGCGTCAGAAATACATGTTTCTCCCCGAACCGCAGAACGACTTTGTGTTTGCGATCGTGTGTGAAGAACTTGGGTTTATAGGGGCGGCGATAATTCTGATACTTTTTGCGCTTCTTGTGTGGAGAGGAATAGACATCTGTCGCAGAGCGAAGGATAAGTTCGGAACGCTTCTCGGAGTGGGACTTATGGCGCAGATCGGCTTGCAGGTCGTTCTTAACATACTTGTTATAACAGACTTCCTTCCTAACACAGGTATCAGTCTTCCGTTTTTCAGCTACGGAGGCTCATCGCTCATCATGCTTCTGGCTCAGATGGGAATAGTAATGAATATTTCAAGAAGCTCGGTCATTGAAAAACAGTGACGGACGTTTCACTATAAGTATATATAAAGGCAGCACCGCATAAAGAAAGTTTGACAGCACTGCAGCAGATCGGCTTGCATATCCTTCATGATCTTTGTGCGGTACTGCCATAAACGGGCAAAAGGGAAAGCCGGAAAAATACAGAGAACCGATAGTGTTTGCTCGTTTATGACACAGAAAAAAGATAGTGTTTCTATCGGAAAGAGAGAAATGTTTATGAGAGTTATTTTTGCAGGAGGCGGCACGGCAGGTCATATAAATCCTGCTCTTGCGATCGCAGGTTATCTTAAAGAAAAGCAGCCCGACGCCGAGATCCTTTACGTCGGAAATAAAGGCGGAATGGAGGAAAGACTCGTTCCCAAAGCGGGTTTTGAGTTTAAAAGTATTCATGTCAGCGGCTTTAAACGCAGCATGAATCCCAAGGCGATCAAAGCGAATGTGCAGACGGCATGGAGAGCCTTCACCGCAACGTCCGCGAGCAAAAAGATAATCAAGGAGTTTAAGCCCGATCTTTGCGTGGGAACGGGAGGTTATGTCAGCGGACCTGTTCTGAAAGCTGCCAACGAACTTGGGATCCCGATCCTGATCCATGAACAGAACGCTTTTCCCGGAGTAGCCAACAAGATGCTTTCCAAAAAAGCGGAAGCAGTAATGCTGGCTATTGCCGATGCGCAGAAGCACATGAAGGAAGACTGTAATTTTGTTGTGACGGGAAATCCCGTGCGCAGTGAGATCATAACCGCCGACAAGGAGGAGTCAAGAAAAAAACTCGGACTTGACGAACGTCCTGTTGTTCTTTCTTTTGGCGGAAGTCTGGGCGCGAGAAAAGTCAACGAGGCATGCGCCGATATTATCGCACGAAGCGGTAAGGACGGAAAATATCAGCATATCCACGCTTACGGACAATACGGACATTGGTTTCCCGACCTTGTCAAAGAAAAAGGAACGGATATTTCCGAATGCAGCAACCTTGACATAAGAGAGTATATCGACAACATGCCGACATGTCTGGCTGCGGCGGACGTTGTGGTGTGCCGTGCGGGCGCTATAACTATCAGCGAGATCCAGGCGCAAGGGAAACCTGCGGTTTTCATCCCCTCGCCGAACGTTGCGGAGAATCATCAATATCACAACGCAATGGCGCTGGTCAATCAGAATGCGGGAGAACTGATCGAAGAAAGCGAGCTTACGGGAGAACTTCTCGCCGAAAAAATAGATAAAATTGTCAGCGACAAAAACAGACTTGCAAAATATTCCGAAAATGCCAAGAAAATGGCTATTATTGACGCGAACGAACGCATTTACAAGATCATCACGGATACTTATAATAAAAGCCGCAAATGAGATCTTACGATAATGTCATGTCGGGTTAATTTCGGAATGTGATAGGAAAGAAGCTTCCGACGTTAAAAAAACAGGACAGAGAAGTAATTGCGGGGGGATAAAATGGAGGATTTTGAAAATCTGGCAGAAGGGTTACGAGATGTTTACTCTCAGCTTAAAGGGTTAAATGCGGAAGATAAAAAGCAGGTCATCGGGTATTTGATAATTATATTGTCAACGGTCGTAACCTTTATATTCTCCATGAAGATAGCTTTAAAGGGTGCATTCAAAACGGAGACGAGGAATGCCCGTAAGGTAAGGAAAGCAAAAGCTTTGGGTCACGTGGTTATCGGCGAATACGTTAAGAGTACTTCTTCGTTTGAAACGCGTTCCAGAGCTATCGGCATGAGGACATCATACTATAGAGAATATACTTATTATCATTGGTACAAATATGTTGTAAACGGTAAAGAATATACGTACTATCATATGGTAGTAAATGAAGACTACAAACCGCGTCAGACATTAGAGCTGTATTACATAAATTTTCCGACGTTTGCTTTCAAAGAGACAGAAGCCGTGAAAGACCACAGCGGTTGTATGGTATTGCTGCTTCCGTTTTTAGTGTTGATCGTTTTAGTATATGTACTCAAATTTATGGGAATAAATTTCTCGTGAGTTCACTGTCGTTAACCGATAACCGACGTCAAAAACAAGAGCCGTAAACGCAGTAAAAAGTAGCGAAGTTGAGAAGATCGGCATATTATGAAATACATTTATTACTCTTTGGAAAGGGTGTTGTATTTGTCACGGCTTGTCATTAACGGCTTAAAAAGGCTGAAAGGAGAAGCCGCTGTACAGGGGTCGAAAAACAGTGCGCTGCCTATTCTGGCGGCGACTCTTCTCAGCGGCGATGAAAGTATTTTACATAACTGTCCTAATTTGTCAGATGTGAGCGGTTCCGTTAATATACTTCGTTACCTCGGGTGCGAAGTAGAGTTTTGTAACGGTACTTTGATCTGCAGCAGCCGCGGATTGAACAGAAATCATATTCCCAACAGCCTGATGAGGGAAATGAGATCGTCAATAATCTTCCTTGGCGCACTTCTTGCGCGAACGGGAAGCGCAAGCATGTGTTTCCCCGGAGGCTGCGAAATAGGTCCCCGTCCGATAGATCTTCATCTTAAAGCTCTTTCGGAGTTGGGTGTGGAAATTCATGACGATCACGGAGTATTCAGGTGTAATGTTCCTAACGGACTTTTCGGAGCAAAGATCGCGCTTTCGTTTCCGAGTGTCGGAGCAACGGAAAATGTTATGATATGCGCTTCCATGGCGGAAGGAACTACCGTGATAACAAATGCGGCAAGAGAACCCGAGATCTGCGATCTTGCCGATTATCTGAACAGCTGCGGAGCGAATATTTCGGGAGCCGGAGAGGGAACGATAGTTATCGAAGGTGTTAAAACACTGAGAGGTGTGAGTCACACGATAATCCCGGACAGAATTGTTGCCGCCACTCTTCTCGCCGGCTGTGCGTCAACGGGCGGAAGAATAAGACTCAATCGTCTGATCCCGTCTCATTTGGGCGCGGTTCTTTCAATTTTCGAGGAAAGCGGCTGCGAGGTTTCCGTTCAGGGAAGCAGTATCGTTTTCGACAGTCCTCACAGGCTTTCCGCACCGAAGATAGTCAGAACGATGCCTTATCCGGGTTTTCCGACGGACGCTCAGGCGCCGATAATGGCTATGACCGCCAAAAGCAAGGGAACGACGCTGTTTGTTGAAAATATTTTTGAAAACCGTTACCTTCATGTCGGAGGGCTGCTCCAAATGGGCGCCAATATCAAGGTGGAAGGAAAGGTAGCCGTTTCCCAGGGAGTCGATTGCCTTCACGGCGCGGAGGTCGAGGCGATGGATCTCAGGGGCGCTGCTGCGTTGATCGTTGCAGGGCTTGGGGCGGAAGGAAAGACTACTCTTGACGGCGTAAAATATCTTGACCGAGGATACGAAAATATTGAAGCCGTACTCACGTCTCTCGGAGGAGATGTAAAGCGGATCTGATCCGGCTGAACGGAAATTGATTTTTGTATCGGAAAATTTAGAAGAAAGTAAGCGAACAAATATATAAAACTTAAGGAACTGTTCATCAATAACTTTTCATTTCTGCTTGTCTAATTTGCCTTGAACTGCGTTAAATTTCCTTGAAATACGCCCGAAGG